>CAZBPK010000174.1:0-33276 GCA_964493765.1 uncultured Bacteroidia bacterium
TACAATTTTTCTAAAAACTGCTTGTTTGAGTAGAGTTTTCTATAAATATTTACTCATACATCTATTTATTTTTCCAAGATTAAAATTTTATTTATATTTGCACCATCAAAAAGTTGCATTTGTGACTTGAATTCACCTTTTGATAATTTATTTCAAGAAAGAAAATCTCAGATAGATGAATTCCGTGTATTGATACAAAAAATAGAAACCGAATTTCAATATAGCTATATAAGTCGTTCTTATTTAAATCGTCATAAAGCCTATAGCCGATTTTTTACTATTCCTCAATTAATAGCCAAAACTTACCGTACAGAAGAAAAAATATTAGCAGCTTTGGAAAACCATAAAGACTTTCGTTTATATACTTATAAAACTCATACTGAAGTTTTCTTTAGCGACATTAACGTTATTGAAAAAGTATTTCGTAATACTGATTATGGGTATTTTGTCCGTAATACAGAAAGTAACTTATGGATTATCAATCCGATAGGTTGCCATACACGTGGAATTAACCATTTTTGTTATACCCTTTACGATAATCTTAACTGCAATTATTCCGCCTTAACGGATAATATTCCTAATCAAGATGGTACTCCTCTAAAATTCAATCGCAGCAAATACTATGAGTATTTTGGTCTTTTTGAGAATTATAAATTTCCTAAAACTCTCAATCAATTTTTAACGGATATAATTTATGGCAAAGTTGACCAAAGAATTCCAGGAATACAAAAAAATGATTGGGTATTTATCATAGTAAGCGCGGCTCCTGGACGTGATGGGGATATATTCATTGAGTACGGAAAACCTAAATTTTCACCAGAAAATGATTTTCAAAATAGTACTATTAAAGACTATGAAACTTTCTTATCTTGGAAAAAAGCACTTCAAGAACAACTGAACACCCAACATTTAACCTATTCAAAAATTTATAAAAATTTTCATTTTCGTTACAGAGAAAACATGATTGGTAATGCCTCAAAAGATTGGTTAGGTCAATGTATACATAGAAATACAAATGCGAATGTAATCACTCTTTACGTTAATGTGAATATTTTAATTGGGGATCATGACACTTACTTTGCAATGTTAAAATCCTTATTAATGGCAATAAAAGAAGCTTTTTCTATTTTGGAAAAAGTGGATTAGAAAATATTTCTCATTTCTCAATTTTTTGCATTTTCATATTAAGAATTTTTTTAAGATATTGTATTATTAGGGCGTGTCCCTTCGCTTCGCTGCGGGTCGGGCTTGCTTCGGGCTTCGCTTTCGCTTCGGCAATCCTTTTCGCTTCGCTAAAAGGCAGTGCCACTTCGTGCCCTTCGCATCCCTCACGCTTACCTTGAAGTAAAACTTCCTTCTTCTATTCGTGCATTCCTAGCGAAACTCAATGAGTAACTATACCGATTTTTGAAACATAATTAAGAATTACTTAATTTTGTGTTTTTAAAAAATTTTCAATGTTAAGAACGCATAATTGTGGTGAATTAAGAGCCTCTGATGAAGGTAAAATTGTTACCCTTTGTGGTTGGGTGCAAACCACTCGTGATTTTGGTAATTTCATTTTTGTTGATGTTCGTGACCGTTACGGCATTACTCAACTCTCTATTCCTGCCACTTCCGAAGAGTTATATCAACAAGCCAAAAAACTTGGTAGAGAATTTGTTATTCAAGTTACGGGAAAAGTAGTGATTCGTGAAAATAAAAATTCTAAAATCCCAACAGGCGACATAGAAATTTTACCCTCTTCTTTAGAAATTTTAAATACAGCCAAATTACCTCCTTTTAAGATAGAAAATGAAACCGATGGTTCAGAAGAATTGCGTTTAGAATATCGTTATTTGGATTTACGCCGCCCTATTATGCAGGACAGAATCATAACACGCGCAAAAATTGTCAAAGCAGTTAGAGAATATTTAGATGAGCAAGGCTTTTTAGAAATAGAAACACCATTTTTTATTAAATCTACTCCTGAAGGGGCAAGAGATTTTATTGTACCCTCTCGTTTACATCCCGGGCACTTTTATGCCTTGCCCCAATCACCCCAAATCTTAAAACAACTTTTGATGGTCGCAGGAATGGATAGATACTATCAAATTGTAAAATGTTTTAGAGATGAAGATTTTAGAGGTGACAGACAACCCGAATTTACTCAAATTGACTGCGAAATGTCTTTTGTTACTCAAGATGATGTTCTGCAAACTTTCGAAGGGCTGACAAAATATGTATTCAAAAAAATTAAAAATATAGAACTCCCTGATTTTAAGCGTATTACTTATAAAGAAGCCATAGAAAAATACGGTTCTGATAAACCTGACTTGCGTTTTGATATGCCTATCATTGATTTTACTTCTATGATTCCCCATCTCAATTTCCCGCCTTTTCAAGAAGCCGTTCAAAATGGTGGTTTAATTTTAGGAATTGTATTAAAGAATGGTGCTTCATGGTCTCGTAAGCAAATAGACCAACTTACAGACTACATGAAGGCGCCCCAAAGAGGTGCCAAAGGTTTAGTCTATATTAAACATGATGAAAATGGCTATAAATCTTCTGTGGATAAATTTTTTAGTCCTGAAGAATTACAAAAATTCTTTGAACATGCAAAAGGTGAAAAAGGGGATATTATATTTTTAATTTCAGAATCTAATACCAACAAAGCAAGAAAACTAGGGGGAGAGTTGCGTTTAGAAACAGCTAGAAAAGCTCTTTTAATCCCAGAAAATGCTTGGTCAGTTTTTTGGGTGATAGATTTCCCCTTATTCGAAAGAGACGAAGAAAGCCATGAAATTGTAAGTGTTCATCACCCATTTGTAATGCCTAATCCAGAGGATTTACATTTATTAGAAACAGACCCTACTAAGGTCCGTGCTTTATGTTATGATTTAGTAATGAACGGAAATGAAATTGTAAGTGGCTCGGTGCGTATTCATAGAAGAGACCTACAAAACAAAATTTTTGAAATTCTGAAGCTTACGCCCGAAGAAATTGAGAAGAAATTTGGTTTTATGTTGAGTGCATTTGAATATGGCGCCCCTCCTCATGCAGGCTGTGCTTTTGGTTTGGATAGATGGGTGATGCTATTAACAGGTAGTCAAACTATTAGAGATGTAATTGCTTTTCCCAAAAATTCTGCGGGTAGAGATATGATGTTAGATGCCCCTTCTACAGTTGACGAAAAAGCCTTAAATGATGTGCATATTCAAATAAAAAAGTAATTCAATGAATTGGAAATATTTATGTATAGCTTGGAGTATTATTTTTAGTACTTCTTATGCCCAAGGTGATTTTGAAAAGCAAAAAAAGAAAAAAGAAGAAATTATTATTGGAGCTTCCAAAATTGAAAAAGAAAAAGTAACAGGTGCGGATAGTACAGGTTGGGATTTTAAAGGTTCTGGAAGTATTAATTTTTCAAGAATTCATTTATCTAATTGGGCGGCGGGTGGTATCAATAACATTAGCTATTTGGGATTAGTAAATGTATTTGCAAATTATAAAAAAAATAAAATTGCTTGGGATAATAGTGGTATATTTTCTTATGGTCAAATGAAAGAACAAAATAAACCCTTGCAAAAAAACGAAGACCGTATAGATTTAACTTCCAAGTTGGGTTATGCTTTACAGGAAAAAATATTTTTCGCTAGCCTGGTAAATTTTAGAAGCCAATTTTCACCAACCTTTTCACCTGATGGTCAACATATTTCTGGTTTAATGGCTCCAGCCTTTGGTTTGGTAGCTTTAGGGTTAGATTTTAAACCTATTAACGATTTAGCCATTTTTATTTCTCCTGTTACGGGGAAATTTACTTTTGTTTTAGATGAGAAATTGGCCAACGCAGGTGCTTTTGGTGTTCAACCTGCTATTATAGATACTACCAATGGTAATATTTTGGCAAAAGGTAAGACATTTCGTCATGAAATTGGGGCATACTTAAATGCGACCTACAAAAAAGAAATTATGAAAAACATTACCTTATCAACAAGAGTAGAACTTTTTAATAATTATTCAGACCCCAACAAACCCAACCGAAAAAATATTGATATAAACTGGGAAACTTTTATCAGTATGAAAGTGAATAAATATATTGTAGTTACTATTTTTACTCATTTGCTATATGATAATGACATCTTAGTTCCATTGGATAGAAATGGAGACGGAGTAATGGAATCTAAAGGAATAAGAACTCAGTTTAAAGATGTATTAGGGGTGGGATTGTCTTATAAATTTAATGGTCACAAGAACGTAGAGAAAAAGTAATTCTTAATTTTTGGGAATCCTTATCCAAAGTTGTTTTTATCAGTGAAATGTGAATTAAGCAAAGAAATTACTTTGTAGAAATTTCCTTTAAATGTCTTTCAACAAGTTTTTAATATTCAAAAGTAATAAAAGTTATAGATTTTGGAAAAAAATTTTTTATTCAAATTTTTTATTGTGTATTTTTGTTTTTTATTTGCGAAATAAAGCATTCAAGTCATGGTACAATTATCTAAGGAAAGAACATTAAACTTTTGGGAAAGAACCTACGTATTACCTGTATTAAAAGGCATGTGGTTTACATTTAAACACATGTTTAGACCTAAAGTTACTCTTGAATATCCCGAAAAAAAAGTTATCTTGGGACCAGAGTTCAGAGGAAGACCTGTACTAGTAGCAGAGAATGGTGTAGAAAGATGCGTAGCCTGTGGGTTATGTGCGAGGGTATGCCCTCCTTTAGCGATTAGCATGCAAGCAGGGGAAACTGATAATGTGAAAGAACGCTTTCCTCAAAAATTTGAAATTGATATGCTTCGTTGTATCTATTGTGGATTATGTGAAGAAGTTTGCCCTGAAGAGGCTATTGTCATGAGTGAAGAATACGATATTAATTTTAGTCAACGTGAGCAAGCAAAATTTGATAAACAAAAATTGATGGTAGATGCTTCCAAACTCAAAAAGCGTTTAGATTGGCTGAAAAAATTTAAAAATCCTAATTACGGAGAAGTGTATAACTTCAATAAAGCCAATAATAAACATAGTATAAAAGACCAAAATTTACATGCACAGCACTAAGCCATCTATTCACTCTACAACAGTTTTGGGTATCATCCATAATGGGCAAGTAGTTTTGGGGGCAGATGGGCAGGCTACTATGGGGAACACGGTCATTAAAAGTAATGTAAAAAAAGTGCGAATTATCGGTGATGGAAAGGTTTTAGCAGGGTTTGCAGGGGCAACGGCTGATGCTTTTACTCTTATAGAGCGTTTTGAAGAAAAGTTAAATGCTTATCAAAATAATTTAAAAAGAGCAGCAGTTGAATTAGCAAAAGATTGGCGTACCGATAGGTTTCTAAGAAGATTAGAAGCTATGTTAGTAGTAGCTTCTGCTCACGAAATTTTGATGGTTAGTGGTACAGGCGATGTGTTAGAGCCTGATAATCAAATTGCTTCGGTAGGTTCTGGCTCTATGTATGCTATTGCTGCCGCAAGTGCCCTCAAAAAACACGCCCCTCACTTATCGGCTTATGAAATAGTAAAAGAAAGTTTAACTATCGCCGCAGATATTTGTATTTATACAAATCATAATTTTGAATTTGTTTCTATAGAAAAAATATAAATTTGGCATTAAATTTGAGCCAATAATAATAGTGACAAAAAGTCACAAAGTTCTTTGAAAAATATGGGGATGACTGGAATTGACGGGTTGAATAAGGGTATAACAAGCATGCAGAGTGATGATAGTGCCACTCTTAAAAAACACTATCAGCCATAAACGGCGAAAACACTTATTCTTTAGCTGCCTAATTGCAGCTAATGTCTATTAGGAATTTGGCAATTGGTTCCTTTTAGGCATCGCTTAAATTGCCTCGGCAGTGGATGCTCTTTAAACTGCCTAAATTATAAGAGCTAGGTTTGAAATACTTTTGTTTTTTGTAGTATGAAAAACCGAAATAAGAACAAAAAACTGAGCATGGAGAAGGTTATATTCATATCTTCGCCGGACGTGGGTTCAAGTCCCACCATCTCCACTATTTCTTTTTATAAGCCTTTAAAGTATGCTATTTTAATTGAATAAATTGTATTACTCACTAATTTCTTCAAAATCCATTATTGCTTTACGCATATTTTCAGGAATAGATTGAGTTTTTTGATTTTTCATATCAAAATATACCAAAACAGTGTTTGCTTTTGCTGCTAATTTTCTTTCTATTTCTTCAATAACAATTAAATACTCCATTTCAAAACTTTTATTTCCAATTTTGCTTACTCGTGTATGTATTACTAAAGGGCTATTTAAAAATACAGGTTGAATATAATCCACTTTAACGCTAGCTAAAAGCATGTCTAATTGATTCAAATCACCGTTCCA
The DNA here is from genome assembly GCA_964493765.1 of uncultured Bacteroidia bacterium. Classification (GTDB taxonomy): domain Bacteria; phylum Bacteroidota; class Bacteroidia; order J057; family CALLMJ01; genus CALLMJ01. Next base: position 6,341 of record CAZBPK010000174.1, read on the forward strand.
ACCTAAAACATGTTTGGCATAATGTACTCTTGCTTCTTCTAAATACATTAAATAAGTTGCGTTATTAACATGGTGTAAAGTATCTAAATCGTTGTATCTAACGCTGATGGGTGTTTGAAGTTTGTATTTTTTTAATTCTTCTGATAAATTCATTGAGTTATAGTTTTTTTGTATATGAGTTTTCCTTCTTGTTTATTCTTTTGAATAACCCAAAATTCTAAATCGGTTTTTTTATTGGGATAAACTTTTAAAATTCCAAAACCATAATTGGAATATGTAAACTCCCATTTTGAGGATTTTCCAACTTCTGATATTTTGGTTCCAGAACCACTTATGATATGATGGATTTGTTTTTCTTTACGGTATTGTAAATTATGGTCATGTCCTGAAGCATAAATCATGTTAGGATATTTTTCAAAAATCGGTAGAAGTTCTTTTTTTAATTCTTTATACTTGGGATTCCATGAATCGGAAGGATGTTTTGCCAAAAATCGAAGCAAAACTAAGCCTGATCCAAGAATGGGTAAAGGAATATATAAATTGGAGTTTAGGAAACGAAGCGGAAAAATATGTTCTTTAAAAGTAAATCTACCTCCATGTGAGGAACAACTAAAAAATGGGTGATGTCCCGCCAAAATAATGACCTTATCTTTATGTTTTTCAAGGATATGGCTCATAGCTTCTAAAAATAATTTTTTAGACCCATAATTACATTGAGTAGAATCGGGTTTTTGGTGAGGATGAATCCACCATTGAGAATCATAAATAATGAGAGCAAAATCATTTTCAACAATTGCTTCCACTGGACCCGGACAACCCTCTTTAGGGAAAAAACTATTATTTCCTAGTTGATTTTCCACATATTGTTGCTGTCTTTTCACAGCATTCCAACCATCTTTTCCATCTAAAGCCCAATCATGATTTCCAGGGACAAAAATGGTATTCCCTTTAAAGTTCTTTACTGCATTGATTTGTGCGTCTAATCTTTTTTTTGCTTCTGGATAATCTTTGGAATTTTCTTCTGGTAATCCATAGTTGTAAATATTGTCTCCCAAATACAGAGTAGTAAAAGGAGTATTTTCTTTTGATAAAAAGAATTTTAGCATTTGAAAAACAGCAGAACTATCGTTACCTTTTCCAGCATCTCCCACTAAATAAAATGTATGTAATGGTTTATCAATATCTTGATTTTTAATATTTTGAATATCCTTAGCTAAAGATTTTTCTTTATAAAAAGGTTTTGGAGAACATGAGTACAAAGCCAATATAACCCAAAAAGTAATTTTCAAGTAATGATTAAGCAAGAATTTTTTAGAAAAGACTATTGAGTACAATGGAATAGATTTATGAAGCAAAATTATATATTTTCATAATTTAAATTCCCTTAAAAGTATTTCATAATGTTAAAAAACAAAAAAAGTTGAAATTATTTTAAACTGGGAAACTTTACCATTTTCTAAATTTTATGGTTTCCTGAAATACATGGGCGAGAATATTTTTATCAGCATCAGTAAATGGAACATTTCTTCTTTTCATCATTCTTTCTGCTACTTCATAAGCCTTTTCTAATTGAAAAGTTTCAAAACCATCAGCCCCCCCCCATGCAAAGGAAGGTACATGCTTAGGGGGGAAATTTCCACCAAAAATATTAGCGCATACACCCACAATGCTACCTGTGTTCAACATGGTATTAATACCGGTTTTGGAATGGTCTCCCATTAAAGTACCACAAAATTGGGCACCTGTATCTATAGATTTTTCTAAATATTCTGAATAAATTTTAACATTGGAATAATTATTTTTTAAATTAGAGGTATTGGTATCTGCACCTAAATTACACCATTCACCAATATAAGAATTCCCTAAAAATCCATCATGACCTTTATTAGAATATGCTAATAAAATGGAATTAGAGATTTCTCCTCCTACTTTGCAGTAAGGTCCTATAGTAGTTTCTCCTCTAATTTTAGCACCTATATTTACTACTGCATGTTCCCCGATAGCACACGGTCCTATTATTACACTATTTTCTTGAATTTCAGCATATTTGTCAATAAAAATAGGACCCTTAGAGGCATTGAATATTGCACTTCTAATTTCTACACCTTCTTCTATAAATAGATTTTCAGGATTGTAAACTTTAGTAAATGGATCTTGAAGTTCGGAACTTTTTATATGTTCAGTTATTCTTTTAAAATCCCATGAAATCAAATATCCATTTTTTTGAAATAAATCTGTAATTTTTGAAAAGTATAAATAATTTTGGTCTCCAAATTCTTCTTCGTTTAGTTGATTTTTTAACTGTTTTAAAAATTCTTGCGATAGAGGTCTATGAATAAGTTCATCTTGAATAATAGACTCATCACAACGAAAAGCAATGATTTCATCATGAAAAGTCAATATAGAATTTTTTTCTAAACTATGTATTTGGAATAATAGATTTTCAGTGGGAAGGAATCTAGAATTAATAAAAAGGGTTTCTATTTCTGAATAAATATCATTGAATTTTTCGGAAAGAGGGTTTCTAGTAACTAACTTAATTTCAGGAATATAAAATTTCCATTTTTCTAAAATGGTATCAATACCAACTCTTAAAGTTGAGAAAGGTCTTGTATAAGTGAAAGGTAAAAAGTTCCAGATTTTATAATCTTCAAATAAAATGATTTGCATAAGCACAAAGTTAATGAATTTTTTAAAAATTCAAACTAACTTCTTTTTTGTGAGATGTACAAAGCATGAAGCATTAAAGATGTTAAAATTACCGCTGCTCCAATATAAAAACGATAATTAAAATGTTCGTTTTCTTTGAAAATGAGAAATGCTAAAATTATTCCATAAACAGGCTCTAAATTGATGTTTAAAGTCATTGTATATGAAGACAAATGTTGTAAAGAATTTAAAGCTAAAGTACAAGCAATTACAGTGCATACAATACCCATAATGAATAAATATATCCAATCCTCTGAACTGGGTAACCATGCTTGAAATCCATTTTTGTAAATATGAAAAGGAACAAATAAAGATAAAATTAAAAAACCTGTAACAATTTGGTAAAAGGTTAAAGTAAAACCATTGTACTTAGATGAAAATTTTTTGCTTAAAATAGTAACTAATGAAGAAAGAAACGCAGCAATTAAACCTAAAACTATACCTAACGTGTATTGGTTCATAAGAACTTCATTTACAGGAGAATAAAATATTTGTAAGATGCCAATAATGACAACAGTTCCTAATAAAATTTCAACAAAATTAATTTTTTTCTTAAAGTAAATAGGTTCAATAAGTGAAGTAAAAAATGCAGAAGAAGCCATACAGCATAAAGTAATTGAAACATTGGAATATTTGATAGCTGCATAAAATGCTAACCAATGCAAAGCTAAAACAAGCCCCTGCAAACTAAGAAATGGAATTTCTTTAATATCAACTTTTTGAACTTTGGTTTTTAGAAAAAAAATTATCATAAACACCGAAGCAATCATCACTCGGTACCAAACTAATGGAGTCTCATCTAATTGGATAAGTTTTCCAAGTACACCTGTAAAACCCCATATAAAAATGGCTAAGTGCATTTGAAAATAAGCACCGTTGAAAATAGTATTCATGAAAAGTTACGCAAAATTATGAATTTTTATGGTTCAATTTTCTTCTTAAAAAATCTAAGTTTTTAACATTATCAATGTTTTAAAAAATAAACAAATAGATATTAAAATTGAATAACAATTCAAAATTAATTGTCGTTTTTTTAAATTATTGCTTTAAGATTTGCGAAGAAATTTTTTTAATAAATTTATAAAGCCACAAATTTATAATCCTCAGGGATTTGAAAGGTAAACTTTAAATCTTTTGGATTTACTTCTATTTCTTTGTGTTCTAAATGGGCTTGAATGTTTTGGGGTTCTTGAACCAAAATTCCAATTTTTAATGGAATTAATTTATTGTAAAACACTTGAAAATTCTCGTAATTTAACTCTGATTTCCATCCATTTTGTTTGTCATTTACTTCAATTTTCTTCATTTTTTGTTCAGGACTTACTGCGATTCTTAAAGGAATGTTATCCAATGAAGTAACAAATTGGGTTTGGTTATTATCGTTTAAAATTTTTTCAACTTGATTTTGAAAAAAATTACCGATGATAATACTTTCTAAAATATTAATATTTCCTTGAATTCCAAATTTTTGACTTAACTCATGAATACTTCCTTTCCAATAAGTTTGTTCAAGACGGTTAAAAAATGCGGCACTATCATTTTCTACTAATACTCTAACTGCTTCAATACCAAAGCCTGATAAGGAAGCCCAAATTTTTTTGCCTTTTTCAACATGCAGTCTATAAGTAAACTGCATGTTGTTTTTTCCATTTTTATAATGGCATTTCCCTTTTATTCTTAAAGTTTCATATACTAAATTGTTGTTCAAGACTTCTTGAACTATATTCTTAGAAACTGTATTTTTAACAACTTCTTTTTTCTTTAAACTTTTTTTGTTGCACCCAGCGATTAAAAAAGTTAGCAAAAATGCTGAATATATGAATATTTTAAGGGATATTTTAAACCCAATCATAGAATGATTTTTATAGGGCAAATTTACAGATAAAATTCTACAATTCTAATTCTTCAAGTCCTTTTTCTGTTAAAATGCCTTCATAAATAATTTGTACAGCATAATGAAAACATTCACTGGGAGTTCTATTTAAAGCATTATAAACTTCAGGGTTTAGCATGGTTAAAATTACTGAGGAATAAACGGTAGTAATAATTTCAGAGGGAATATCTGTTCTAATATAACCTTGTTGTTTACCAATTTCCATCAATTGGGTAAATTTAATAGCGATATGTTCTTTTTGAGTATCCATAATTTTTTTCCATATCTCAGGAACAGACTTTTGAATATCTAATAAAGCTGCGGGGCGCATTTTGTGGTGTTCACTAGAAACGCATTTAATGATTGCATGAACTTTTTCAATAAAATTCATTTCTTGTGATTCTATGGTTTGGTTTATATAGCTATTGATATTACAAATTTTTTCATCTGCAATGGCATTAAAAAGCTCATATTTGGAAGAAAAAAATTGATATAAAGTTTTTTTACTCATTCCTAGTAATTCCGCAATTTCATCCATGGTTACTTTTTTATAACCAAACTCTAAAAATTGCTTGGTAGATGCTTCTAAAATTCTTTTTCTTGTTGTATCTTCTTTGAGTTCTTCCATTTAGTAAGATTATTATAATGAATTAATTTAAAATGATGGGTTGTTTCTCAGAGTGTTTACCATTTTGACCGTTTAATAATTTTTGTTGAGCTTCATATTCTCGGAGTTCTAAGGTGAAGTCATCTTCTTCATCTAGTTTACGAACAGTAGACACGGGCAAACCTAGTAATTTTTGAATTCTTTCTACTATTCTAGTTACGACGATATAAACAACAGGGACTACAACTAGGGTTAAGAACATGGAAGAAGATAGCCCACCGATAAGTGCCCAGGCTAATCCTGCTTTCCATTCTGAGCCCGCTCCCGCAGCAATAGCAATCGGTAATAAACCAATTACCATAGCGAGTGTAGTCATTAGAATAGGTCTTAAACGTTGTTTCCCTGATTCTATAATAGCTTCGTAGAGTTGCATACCTCTGCTTCTTGCGTCGTTGGTAAAGTCTACTAATAAAATCGCATTTTTCGCTACAAGCCCCATCAACATGATTAAGCCCAAAATAGAAAATACATTGAGGTTGTTCATGGTCATCGCTAAAGCTAATAAGGCTCCGATAATTGCTAAAGGAATAGAGAATAAAACTACAAAAGGATAGATATAAGAATCATACAATCCTACCATGATTAAATACGTAAATAAGAAAGCAACAATAAAAGCCGTACTTAAACTACTATTGGCATCAGATTGATTTTTTAAATCTCCTTCATACAATACGGTTATATTAGAGGGAATTTTTCCTTCTTCATAATATTTATCGATTTCTTTTTTAATATCTGCACCAACAGAACCACTAGGTCTTCCGTTCACTTGAGACAAAATGACAATAGCAGGGCTTCTATCTTTTCGTTCTAATTTAGAAGGTCCTACTCCTTCTTTTACAGAAGCAAATTGTTTTAGCAAAATAGGTTTACCCATTCTGTTAATAAAGACCATATCTTGAAGTTGTTTAGTTTGTGCTCTATCTGCTTCATCTAAAACAATGCGAATATCATACTCATCAGTTCCAACTCTAAATTTTGCATCATCATCACCAGTTAAAGCCGTTCTTAGGGTCATGCCTACTTCGGCAATATTTAAACCGAAGGTAGTCATTTTTTCTCTATCTAAATCTACTTTTAACTCGGGTTTTCCGAGTTCAGCAGATAACCGAACATCTGCAGTCCCGGGTACTTTTGAAGTTACATTCATTATGAAACTTGCTGCATCATAAACTTGATCGTAATCATCTCCTTTTACTACTAACTGTATAGGGGTTTGATTGGCTCCACCAAAAATACCAATTGGGCTTACCCTAGCTTTTACTCCCGGAATTGCCATTGCAAAATCTCTCACTTTTTCCATCATTTCATCGGTAGATTCCTTTCTTTCTTCACGAGGAACTAATTTAATACTCACTTCAGAAATATTATTGGAAGATTGAGAAACAAATCCATCAGTTGAGGTACCAACAGTAGCTTGAACTTTTTCAATTTGAGGGAATTTCATGAGTTCTTTTTCTAATTTTTGGGAAACCAAGTTTGTTTCTTCTAATTTAGCACTTGTTGGTAATTCTAAGGTTACGGAAAATTCGCCTCTATCAGCTGGAGTCAAAAATTCCCCGCCAATAAACCCAAATCCTACTAAAGCAAAAGACCCAAAAAATAGGATAGTAGCTAAACTTAAAACTATAAATTTATGATTTACAGCCCATTTTAATAAGCCAAGGTAATCTTTTGCTAAATAATCGTAACCTTTTTCAAACCAATAGCCAATAAAGCCAAGAGGAGTTTTAGGGTCAACGTGTTCTAATTTAGAGAAACGAGAAGCCATAACTGGAGTAACAGTAAACGAAACAAAAAGAGAGGCTAGGGTAGAAACAACAACGACCATAGAAAATTCTCGCATAATGTTACCAATAATACCTGTAGTTAAGCCTAAGGGCAAGAAAACTACAACGTCTACTAAAGTAATAGACATAGCTGTAAATGCAATTTCATTTCTACCTACTAACGCTGCAATTTTAGGTTTTTTACCCATTTCCAAATGCCTGTAAATATTTTCAAGAACCACAATAGAATCATCTACTAGAATACCAATCACCAGTGATAAGCCTAACAAAGTCATAAGGTTAAGCGTATAACCCAGAACATACATGGCAATGAAAGTACAAACCAATGAAGCAGGAATTGCGACCATCACAATAAATGAGTTTACTAATGAATGTAAAAACAAAAGCATTACCGCTGCGACTAAAAATACTGCTATCATTAAATCGTGTTTAACTGCATCTGCTGCTTCTAAGGTATATTCAGAACCATCAACTGCTATATCAAACTTTAATTCTATTTTACTATAATCTTTCTCCAATTTTTGAAGCTCTTGACGAACCAACTTGCTCACATTTACAGCATTTGCATCAGTTTGTTTTTGAACCAATATCCCTACCGATGTTTTTCCATTGATTCTGTTGATTTGTTTAGCTTCCTTAATACCATCTTCAATTTCAGCAATATCTTTTAATAAAATATCCCCCCCAGAACGAGATTTTCCTACAATTAAATTTTTAATTTGGTCAATAGTACTGAACTTTCCTGCAAGCCTTACTACAAATTGACCATCTTTATCTTTGATATTTCCCGTTGGAAAATCCATATTAGAAGACTGAATAGCTTGGGATACTTGTAATAAAGACAGATTATAAGACTTTAATTTATCCGTAGAAACGTTAATTTTAATTTCTCTCTCTTCTGCTCCAATTACGATTACTTGCCCTACGCCTGCTACTTGTGAAATTCGTGGTAAAATTTGATTTTTTAATTGGTCAGCAAATTGGGGACCTGGAAGGTTAGAAACGGCTCCTATTCTCAAAATAGGCAATTCATCAAAAGCGAATTTTGATACCGTAGGTGCTTTACAATCTTTGGGTAGCGTAGGAATTAAAGCATTCAGCCTTCTTTGGGCTTCTTGTAAAGATTTATCTATATCCGCAGATTGGGAAAATTCTACCACCACAAAAGAAACTCCTTCTGCTGAATTGGTTCTTATTGAGGATATTTTTTCTAAGGTGGAAATGACATCTTCTATTTTTTTAGAAACCGTATTTTCCACTTCTGATGGTGATGCACCTGGATAAACCGTTGCAATCGTTAATACGGGTGGAGTAATTTTCGGTAAAAGTTCATAGTTTAAGGTTTTGTAAGATTCATAACCCAAAAATGCTAATACACTAAAAATTACAACGACTAAGGAAGGTCTTTTTATGACTAGTTCTGTTAAACTCATAATAATCAAAATTTATTTTTGGATTACTTCAATTTCTGCGTTTTCTGTTAAATTATTTTGTCCTGAAACAATTACTAAGTCCGATTCGTCTAAACCATTTACTACTTCTACGTAAGTATCTTTTTCTACTCCAAGAACTACTTCTTTTTTAATGGCTTTATTTCCTTGTGCAACATAAACCGTAGGCGTTTTCAGGCTTCCATCAATAGCTTTTCTAGGAATTAACATAGCATTTCTTTCAGAAGGCAATTTAAAATCTACGGTAGCAAACATTCCTGCTTTGATAATTCCTTGTGAATTAGGCACTAAAATTTCTACCATAAAGGTATGAGCTTCATCGGCTTTGTCTGAAATGGTATAAATTTTACCATTAAATTTTTGCTTTCCTATGGCTTCAAAACTTACCTCAACAGTTTGATTTACCCTTAATTTGTAAATATCTTTTTCGGGAACACTAACTCTTACTTTAATTTGAGATAAATCTGCAACAGTTATCACAGGCGTAGCTGGACCTACCATCATACCTGTTTCCATCATTTTCATAATTATGGTTCCAGAAACTGGAGATTTTATTTTACTATCCTCAACTTGCCTTTTGGCAACGGTATATTGGGCTTCTGCTAACTTTACTTGCAATTTTGCACCTTCAACTTGATATTCTGTAGCAGCTTTTTCTTTTAATAGTGATTCAAAACGTTCTAAATCTTTTTGAGCTTTTTCTAAATTGGCTTGTGCAGTTTTATATTGAGCAACTTTTAATTCTTCATCTACTACTGCTATCACTTGACCCACAGAAACTTTTTGCCCCAGCTCAACGTTCATAGATAAAATTTTACCTTGAGTTTCTGACATTACTGTAACTTCTTTGAATGAAGCTGAAGTTCCTGTCATTACTAAATTATCTTTAATTAACTGCCTTTGAATGGTTGTAACATTCACAGGAATTGCTAATTGTTTGGGTGGTTTTTGCTTAGTTTCTATTTTTTCTTTATTACCTTTAAGAACTACAACCACAAATGCGACAAAAGCCGCGAATAAAATGAGATATACGATGCGTTTTAACATAAACTTAATTTTTACTTTCAATAAACTTTTTTAGTTTTTTCAGTTTCCAAAATTACAACCAATAACATTTACGAACAAATTTTTGTTCAAACAAAATTGAAAACATTTTTAAAATTTTGATTTTCAGAGCTATAAAAAATTTAGGTATTTTTCTTTGCTTAAGAAATTAAACTCAGAAAAATACCTAAATCTTGTAGATAAAGCAAAAAGAGGGCTTAACGGTATAAGTTTAAAATATCCAATAGTTCAGGGTGTTCATATTCTTCTGCATAATAAAAACAATCCCATAAATCATAATCTATAATGTCAGGCATTGCACCAACTTCTAATAAAGCCTTTACCAAACCTTCATTACCTTGTTTTACTGCTTCATGAAGAATAAAGAAATTATGAATAGGGCAGACTACATCTACTTTTTTAGATAGTATCATTTCAATAATCTTAAAAGTATCATTGGCATCATAAGCATCCCAAAATTTGTCTCTATCCATCATAATTGCAGCTTGAGCATTAATTACATCCATAGACATTAAATTGGGATTTTTCCTTTCTATTTTTTCTTTGAGGCTATCTTGATAAAAAGCTATGGCATAACTTAAAGCAGAATATCCTAAATCATTGGTAATTGTTAAATCTATTCCTCTTAAAATGAGTATTTCTGCTATATCATCTTGACCTGTCAAAATAGCAATCATTAAAGCAGAATCACCACGATAATTGGTTTCATTAATATCCCCTCCATTTTTGATATGGTCTTCAACGGCAATAATATCACGATTATAAACCGCTTTAATAAAAGGGGTTATGGGTTTATTTTCCCAAACATTAGATAGTACTTCTTCGTCATCACCTTCTATTCCAAATAGAGATTTTAGATTAGGTCTATATCTTATTAACCTTAAAACAGAATTTCCTTCATGATTTTCATGGGAAGGGTCTAAACCTTTTTCTAAAAGAACTTTAATCATTTCTATATTGTCAGCTTGAACTGCTGCAAAAAGTGCGTCTTCTCCATTCAGATTTTTGGCATGAATATCCACTTTATCAATTAAAAAGTCAAATAGTTCTTGATCTTGATTTTTGATAGCTAACATTAAAAGATTATTTCCATCTGTATCTGAAATATTCAAATTTGCACCTTTTGAAAGAACAAATTCAAAGAGTTTTTTGTCGTTTAAGCATTTTAAAAGAACTGTATCTTTGATGGATTCAAAATCGGCTCCTTTATCAATTAATAGTTGAATTACAGGTAATTGAGGTTTATAAAATGCTGAGCTTAAAACATTAGAACTTTCTGTGGATTGATTGATATTTGCGCCGTATTTTAACAATAGTTCTAAAATTTTGGGGGTTTTGATTGGGTCATAAGAATCAGTTGATATAGCATAAAAAATAGGGTAACTATCATATTTTAGGGGGTAGTTAGGGTCTGCCCCTTTTTCTAAAAGAACTTCTACCAATTCATCGTCAATTTTTTGAATTGCTAAGCTTAAAGGTGTTGCCATTAGTTCTTCTTCTGATGGATTTACCGAAATACCATTTTGAATGAGTATTTTGGCTACATCTTTTCTGCCCATTCCTATCCAACACATTAATTTTCCATAGGACTGAGTTTGGGTAAATTCTTTTTGAGCATTTTCAGATAAATCTTCAACGGATTTTGCTTTATGTTTTTTTAGGAAATTTTTTAATTCTTTTTCTAAAAAGTCTTCAACAGCTTGTTTTGCGTATTGATTAGCACCATATCCCCCGTATAATTTGTACGCCAAATTACCACCATAAATAGATTCTGATTCAAAAGAAGCTCCATTTTCTAATAGTAATTGAGTGACTTTTTTTATAGGGCTTTCATTTTTGTAACTTCCTGCTAATTTTAATAAAGGAGTTTCATTTACATTAATATTTACATCAGCACCCGCTTTTACAATGGCTTCTATAATTTTATATTCATTAGGATAATAAGCACAAAAATCACCCAGCAAAGATGAGTACTCATCTCGCATATTAATATTTCCCCCCCATTCTTTCATAGATTCAATAAACTTTATTTTATAATCTTTGGATTTGCCCCCATAGACTAATGAAGAAATTAAACTTGAAAGTTCTGAAAAAACGGCTCCCTTAGAATGGAGGTAAATAAGTTCATCTATTTGTTCATTATCATAAAAATTACAAATTACTCCATAAGAGTTACCATCAAAATAGCCTTTACTATGATTCGGATTCACACCGTTATCCACTAAAAATCTTGCAATCTCTGGTTGGTTTTGATAATAAGCAAAAGAAACTAAACTTTCATTTTTCTCAACGTCTCCTGATAGATCTAAATTCAAAGAAAATAGTTTTTTTACATAATCCAATGATTTTCTGTCTATGATAGATTGAGCAATTAAGTTATAGCCTTTTGGACTTTTTATGTTTAGGTCTTTACCTTGTTTTTTTAGTTCAAAAAGTTTTTCAATGTTTTCTTTAAGATAGGCTTCATAAATTTCATAAATTTCCTTTCCGATGTTAGGATTTCCTAATTTTTCGATAATAGGGTTGTTAATTTCTAATGCTTTATTTAAGAAAAAGGGTGTCCAACCGTACTGGTTGATTGCATTGACATCAGGCTCATGAGCTAAAATGAGTTTTAAAGTTTCTTCGTTACATTCGTTAATTAACGCTAAATGCAATAAATTATTGCCATTGGAATCGGTTAAATTAACATTAGGTTTTTTATTAAAATGTTTAAAAGCATTGTTAATATGCGATTGATTATTGTTTTTTATAGCTTTTTGTATAAAAGATTCACCGGTTTCATGAAAAGCATCAGGGTTGGTATAGTTTAGGAGATATTGATAGATTGAATTATGCCCGTGTTCTAGTGCACCTTCTAAGGGGGTCAATCCTTTTTTGTTTAAATTATCTGGGGAGGCTCCGTTTTCTATAAAAGTTTTTACTGCTTCTAAATGCCCCCAATTGACAGCAGTGTGCAAACCAGTATCACCATCTTCATCTAGAATGCCGTCATGAATAGCACCATTTTTTAATAAATACTCTATAACTTCGCAATGTCCGCCTTCTGCTGCTTTTACTAATGCGGTTGCTTTGCCATAGTGCTTTGATTGATAGTTAATATCTACGCCATAAGCTAAATAGGCTTTTACTAATTCTAAATTACCCTCTTTACAAGCCCATAAATATTTTTCAGGAAAACTACCCGGGAAATTAGGATTTTCACCATTTTTTAAAAGAATTTCTTTTGCTTCTGTTAAGTTCATTGGATTTTTAAAAATTCCATAAAAATACGGATTTTTTAATCGTAGTTCTAAATTTTTAAAATTTTTAATCCTAATTCATTGGACTGTAAATAAATTTTTTCATAATCATTTTGTTGAATTTCAATTGTGAAATTTACTTCCTTTTCAGAGTATTCTTCTTGTAGAATTTTATATTCCAAAGAGTTTAGAATTTGATATGCCCAATGAATATTTTGTATAGGCGCTGTAAGTTGAATAACGGTTTTGGGGATATAAATTTGTAATTGTGTATTTTGGATAGCAAGTTCTGCGGCATATTCATAAGCTTCTATAAGCCCAGAAACACCCAGTTTTGTTCCTCCAAAATAACGTACAACGGCAATTAAGACATTAGACACCTCATAAGAAACGATTTTACGATAAATAGGCATTCCCGCTGAATAGCTAGGTTCACCGTCATCATTAGCACGGTAAATAGGATTTTCAAAGCCTAAACGCCAAGCATAACAAACATGCGTAGCATCAAAATATTGCTTATGTAATTTTTTTAGTTCATGCTCTATTTCTTGAATATCTTGGCATGGGAACAAATAAGACAAAAATTTAGAGTTTTTAGATTTAAAAAATCCTTCTGAAGGTTGGGTAGGAAAATAAATAGGAATTTTATCTTGCATAAAAAATTATAATAACACAAATTTAGAACTTGTTTTTAATTTTTTTCGTATAATTACATAACAAAATTTCTAGGCTTGAAAAATTACTATCAAATTCTGGGAGTAATGCCTCATGATTCACCCGATACCATCAAAAAAGCTTATCGGGAATTAGTTATGAAGCACCATCCTGACCTTAATCCGGGTCATGATAGTACCCTTATATTACAAGAAATTAATGAAGCTTTTGAAGTTTTATCAGACTGGGAAAGTAAAAAAAACTATGATTTTCAATTATATAACTACATTAACAATCTTCAAAATTACCAAACTTCCTATCATACCGCTCAAACACAAAATCCCAATCAAAATTCAAATTTCCAGTCCTACAAATCTCAAAATCCACAAAAAAATTACATAAGAAGAAATGTAAAATTTCAAAGGAAAATTTCTGACCCCAGTTCAAAATTTATACAAAAAAGAGATTTTATTGTTCCTCTAATAATCATAGCCTTTTTTACTTTTATAGCCTTTTATATACGTTTTAAAAATCAAACCTATAAAATAGAACCTTTTCAAAAATCAACCATTAAAATTGATGTGTATTCTGTGAATTTAAGTGGAATTTTACCTTCTGCTTATTTACCCAATGATTTTTTTGAATATACACAAATAACGCAATTGGATTTGTCCAATAATCGGCTATATTACTTGTCTCCTAAATTTGGGAATTTAAAAAACCTAAAAGCTTTAAATCTTAATAACAACCAAATTTCTCATCTTAACGATGGTTTTTCTATCATGAAGAAAATGGTATTTTTGAATTTAAGTAATAACCCATTGGTGGAGTTTCCCCCTGAAATCTTAGAAATGAATCAATTAGAAATTTTATGGTTAGATAATTGTTATTTATCAGAACTCCCCTTAGAAAAAATGAATTTTCCTAAACTACAATTTTTATTTTTAAAAGGGAATAATATTTCATTGGAAAATCAAAAAAAAATCATGAATAAGTTTCCAAAAGCAAAAGTTTATTTTTAAAATTTTTATTGAGAAATGTACTTGAACGAATTTCTCAGTCAAAAGGAGATAATTTCTGAAACCTATCAAATCAATGTTATTTTTAGTATTTTGAAATTCAATCGTTCTATTTATTCACAAATCTTGTTAAACTCTAAAAATAACTATTGAAAAAAATATTGAAATTTTTAGAATTATATTATAAATTTGCGTGTTCAATTAGTTATAAAGAATTGTATGAAAATTTGGCTGTCCATTTTGGTTGTACTTCTTGCTCTTGGATGCCAAAAGCAAAAAAATGTGGTTCTCAATGAAGATGACCCTATTTATGCTATTGATAATCAAGGTAATATTTTTGTTGAAAATAATAATATACCATTGCAAAACGATAATAATTCACCAAAAACACAAATATCTTTTCAAACTAATCGTCTTATTATTAATTTTGAGAATGGTTCTTCATTAATTTTTAAGTCCAGCGAGAATTTGTGTAACGAATGGGAATTAGACAAACCATTAGAAGCTTGCCAAGAAGAATACTTTTTAGCTGCAATTTGTAAGGATGAAGAAAATAGCAGTATTATCTGTTCAAATGATTCTGTTTTTTGGGAATTTAATATACAGTTAACTCAAAACAAGGAAGGTGTAGATAGTACACAATTTAAAATTAAAAAACTTAAAAATCAAAAAAAGTCCTTGCAGGGTAAAATGGTGTTAGAAAACACAGAAAAGAAACCTATTTTTTAATTTTCACATTTGAAAACTAAAGAAATTAAATTATTTCCTAATTTAGCAAAAAGCATTTCAGAAATATTATTTTCGGTATTTTCAGAAGGCAAAAAAGCTGATAAAGTTATTGAATATCAATTTAAAAATCATAGACAATGGGGTTCAAGAGATAGGGCTACCATTGCAGAAATTAGTTATGAAATTATACGTCATTGGCGTTGGCTTTGGTTTTTGAATCAAAAAGAAATCCAACTTTCTACGAAAAATTTATTTCAAATTATTGGTACTTACCTTCATTGGAAAGGCGAGTTCATTCCTGAATGGTTAAATTATGAACCGGTTCAGCCTATTGCACGCGAAAATCTATCCTTAGCTATTGCTGAATCTTATCCTGATGATTTTTTTAACTTAATGTGCCAAGAAATTGGTAATCAATGGAATATAGAAGCTCATACATTGAATACGCCTGCTAAGGTAGTTTTAAGAGTGAATACTTTAAAAATTTCCAAAACAGATTTGCAAAAACTTCTTTTACAACAGAATATAGAGACTGTATTTTTAGAGGATTATCCTAATGCTTTGTTGCTTCAATCTAAGTTAAATATTTTTCAGAATGAATATTTCCAAAAAGGCTTTTTTGAGATTCAAGATGCGAATTCTCAAAAAATTGCTGAATTTTGTGAAATTCAATCTGGAATGCGGATTATTGATGCGTGTGCAGGAGCAGGCGGTAAAACATTACATCTTGCGAATTTAATGAAAAATAAAGGAAGAGTTCTTGCTATGGATATAGAAGAGTATAAACTGAAAGAACTCAATAAAAGAAAAATTCGTGCAGGTGCAGATAATATTGAAATTCGTAAGATTGAAAAAAATACTATCAAAAGGCTCAAACATTCTGCGGATAGGGTTTTATTAGATGTGCCTTGTAGTGGAACAGGTGTATTACGAAGAAATCCTGATGCTAAATGGAAAATAGATGCAACTTTTATTCAAGAAAATCAAAAAAAACAACAATTTATATTGAATAACTATTGTGAAATGACTAAAATCGGAGGGAAACTCATTTATTCTACTTGTAGTATCCTTCCTTCAGAAAATGAAAAACAAATTGAAAATTTTTTAAGTCAACATTCTAATTTTGAGTTAGAAGAACAAAAAACTTTATATCCTTCTAAAACGGGTTTTGATGGTTTTTTTATGGCTAGAATGGTTAGGAAATACTAATTTCAGTGTATATTTTTTAACAGATAATTGGGGCATGTCCCTCATGCTTAGCATTCGGGTCGGGGTACTTCGGGCTTCGCTGTTCGCTGCGGCAATCCTTTTTCCACTTTTTTCAAAAGCGTCAAAAGGCAGTGCCACTTCGTGCCCTTCGTATCCCTCATGCATAACTAACACCACGTGTTTTTATGAACCCTAAAAAATCACCCACTAAAAAGCAGCTTCCACAAACTATTACTAAATCATTAGCACTTTGTGCTTTCAATGAATTAATTATTTCTTCAAAATTTGTAAAATGATTACCTTGTAAGCCTAAGGTTTGTGCTTTTTCTTTTAAAATTTCTGCATTGAATGCCCTTTCTACATGGGGTTGTGTAAAATAATAATAGGCTTCCTTAGGAAATAAAGGTAGAATTTGTTCAATATCTTTATCGTTTACAAAACCTAGAATGAAGTGTAGATTGTGTTTAGGGAAGTTTTCAAGATAACGGATAAGTTCTGTAATTCCTGCAATATTATGGGCGGTATCTATCAAAAATTGTTTATCTTGGAAACGAAGAAATTCCATTCGTCCTTTGAATCCTGATAGTTTTTTTGTTTGAGTTAAGGCTTGCTGAACCACTTTTTGCGAGATTTTGGGAAAAATATATTCTAGAACTTCTGTGGCTTTTAAGATAGTTTTTAAATTCTTGAGTTGATAATTTCCTATTAAATCGGTTTTGTAAATTTGGTTATTTTTTAAATTTTTGATGGTTTGATATTGAAAATCTTGTTCTATGACTTGCCATTCAAAGTAATCTTCTGCAAATATTAAAGAAGTTTGGGTTTCATTGGCTTTTTGAATAAATATAGGGTCAGTTTCGGGGTGATGTTCTCCGACAATTACGGATATTCCTTTTTTTATGATGCCAGCTTTCTCCGATGCAATTTTTTCTAAGGTATTGCCTAGAAACATTTGGTGGTCATAGGAGACATTAGTAATAATAGAAAGAACAGGGGTAATTACGTTTGTGGTATCTAATCGCCCTCCCATTCCTACTTCAATGATTGCGATATCTACTTTTTGTTGTTTAAAGTATTCAAAAGCCATAAAAGTAGTAAATTCAAAAAAACTGGGCTGAACTTGAAAAATAATGGAAGAATGTTTTTCTACGAAGTCTATAACCCATGAATGAGGAGCATTCTGACCGTTAATTTTGATTCTTTCTACGAAATCTATGAGGTGAGGGGAGGTGTACAGACCTACTTTGTAGCCAGCTTGTTGGAAGATTGCAGATAGTGCATGGCTAACCGAGCCTTTTCCGTTTGTTCCGCCTACATGAACCGAAAAAAATTGCTTATGAGGCGATTCAAAATAAGCATCTAATTGATATGTTTTTTCTAATCCGGGCTTAAAAGCCGATGAGCCTATCTTATGATAAGCAGGCGTAAAATGATATAAAAACTCTAAAATTTCTTTATAACTGCGAGACATTGTAAGATTACCAAAGATTGAATTTTTTTAAAATTTCTTGTAGTTTTTCATCATCTTGGGCTTTTTCTTTGAGGGCATTGATGAGTTGTTGAACTTTATTAGAAGTTTCTTTTTGTTTATCTATTTCTGATTTTAGGGTTTCCACTTCAAGGGCAATGGGTTTTAAGAAGGTTCTTCTATCCCATAATATAAAACCAATAAGCGTAAAGACTGCTCCAAACATGGTAAAAATGGAAGCCCATACTAAGTCTTCAAGACGTTCAATTTTTTTTTCTAAACGCTCAAAACGCTTTTCTATTTCTTCAAAACGCTTATCAATTTGTTCAAAACGTTTGTCTATTTGTTCAAAACGTTTGTCTATTTGCTCAAATTTTGCGTTCATTTGCTCTTCCATGCGAATAAGGCGGATTTTGTCAGACAAAGTGAAAGGAACTACCATTGTGCTATCTTTTTGTGCATAGGTAGTAATAGGAAAAAATAATAAAAAGAAAATAATGCAAAAAATAAAACGCATGTAGTGCAAATATACAAACGATTATTTTAACAAGCAAAAAACTAAGATATTTTTATCATTCAACATTTCATTATTAAGTTGGAATATTTTGATGTAATTTTGTGTTTTAAAATTATAAAGTTTTTACATGTATTCAACCATCGGTGGTCAATTAGGTTTTATATTAACCAATTTAATGTTTGTGAGTTCTGGAATGGGTGCTTTAGCTTACTTTTTGAGCTATTTTGATAAAAATTCTAATGACCAAAAGTCTTGGAATTTATTAGGAAATACAGGCTTTTTTTTACAATTTTTTAGTGTTTTTGCTACATTTTTTACGTTATTTTACCTTATTTATACTCATCAATATCAGTATCATTATGTTTGGGCACATTCTAGCAATGAGTTGCCCATTCATTTTATGATTTCTTGTTTTTGGGAAGGGCAAGAAGGCTCTTTTTTGTTATGGTTAATGTGGCATGCCGTACTGGGTTTGTGGATTTACCTTAGAAATGATGAATGGAAACCTTTGGTTTTATCGGTATTATTATCAGTTCAAGCCATATTAGCATCAATGATTTTGGGCGTTGTTTTTAATGACACTTTGGTCATTTCTTTATTAATTTTTTTTCTTATTATTATTGCATATTTTGTTTATCAACAAAATCATGTATCAAAAACACATTGGATAACAGCCTTTTGTTTAATATTTTTGCAATTAGCTTTGATTTTTACGGGCAATACAGGATTAGGTTTTAAAGGTTTTCAATCGTTAGGATTTATTCCTTATATTTTATTTCTTATAGGGGTAACTGGATACTTTGTTTTTGAATACTATCAGACAAGACTTATTACTCAAAATTTTTTAAGTATTTATAGTTTATTGGTACTTAGTTGGATATTATTTTTCTTTGAATTAGACGAATGGAAAATCGGTTCTTCACCCTTTATCTTATTAAAAGATGCAATGCCTAATGCACCTATTTTTTCTCAAGATCCTAATTTTGTTCCTACGAATGGAAATGGTTTAAATCCTTTATTGCAGAATTATTGGATGGTCATTCATCCGCCTGTATTATTTTTAGGATTTGCGAGTAGTTTAATTCCTTTTGCTTATGCTGTTGCGGGCTTAATCAAGAATCAGCTAAAAGAATGGATAACGCCTGCAATGCCTTATGCTATTTTTTCTTCAATGGTTTTGGGGATAGGAATTATTATGGGGGGGTATTGGGCATACGAAACGTTAAACTTTGGGGGCTACTGGAACTGGGACCCCGTTGAAAATGCTTCTTTAGTTCCTTGGCTTACTGGTGTTGCTGCTATTCATGCTATGCTGATTTGGAAAAGCCATAAAAAACAACTTTCTTCTACGCTTTTTCTTACGCTGGTAACTTTTGTTTTGGTGCTTTATTCTACCTTTTTAAATAGAAGTGGAATTCTTGGGGAAGCCTCTGTTCATACTTTTACGGATTTAGGTTTATCAGGACAATTATTAGCCTTAATATTTTTATATTTACTAGGGGTAATTTATTTATGGTTACTTCGTAAGAGTTCTATTCATGTTGCTCATTCTGATTCACAAAATTTTCGATGGTTCAGTAGGGAAGGGGTACTTTTAATCGGTATTATTATTTTTAGTTTTGCCGCTTTAGAAATTACATTTTTTACTTCAACACCTGTAATCAATAAAATTTTAGGGACAAATTTTGCGCCGCCTGCGAATGTTCCTTTCTTTTACTATAAATGGAATGTATGGTTCGGAATTTTGATAGGCATTTTTTCGGGTTTAGGACAATTTTATTATTGGTATAACATAGAAAAGGTCTCATTAAGTAAAGCATTGCAACGCCCTTTTTGGACAGCCTTAATTTCTTCTACTTTGATTACTTTGATGTTAATATATTTTGATTGGGAATTTGTTTATCAAAAAACTTATGCAGAGATTTTATCTTTAGCGGAAGCACAAAATATTTGGAACCGTGGGTTTACTTATTTGAATATTGCAATTTTGATAGTTGCAGATGATATTTTATTATTAGCTTCTTTATTTAGTTTGTTTTGTAATGTAGATGTTGCTATTCATTTACTAAGAAAACATAAAAGCCACTGGAAAAATATGGGCGGTAGTTTGGCTCATATTGGTTTTGCTTTGATGATGATAGGAATTTTGTTTTCTTCTGGTTATGAATGGATTGTATCTGTTAATTATACACCTGCTGAATTAGCTAATTTCCCTGCTAATAGCCAAAATGATAACGTTTTATTATCCCAAAAGAAGCCCAAATATGTAAATGGGTATAGAATTGATTATAAGGGCTTAAAACAACCTTCGTTACCTTTAAAAGATATTTTTATTATTGAAAAAAATGCTTCTCAAATCAAAGTTGCTTTTAAAGATTCTTTGAATGATGTTTACGCACTGGCTTTTCCTACGGAGTTTTTTGAACTTACTAATAAAGAATTTTATAAAAATGTAAACAATAAAGAGTTAGATTGGCAAAAGGTACTGTCTTTTATTAGCCAGAATATAAGAATTTTAAGACCTAAATTGATTAATAATCGTCAGCAATATGCTATGTTATTTACGAGTCTCAAGGATTCTACTGATAAAAAGTGGTTGTACCCAGAAGCGGAGATTAACGAAAGAATGGGGTTGTTAGCCCATCCTGATAGAAAAATAGAATGGTTTAAAGATGTTTATGTGCATGTAACTTCTGTTCCTAATGATGAGCAAGAGCCTCGTGTTGCGGATAATGAATATAAAATGGCTCTTGGAGATACGGTAGAGTTAGCCTCAGGGAATTTCATGATTGCTAAGGGCTTGTATAAAGTAGAAGGAGAGCCTAAATATGCAAATTATGAAGTGGTTGCGAGAGCCGAGTTGTTAATTATCTCTGGGGAGCAACAGGCTATTGCGAAACCTGCTTTTTTAGTGGATAAAAAGGGAAATGTAAAAACAGAAGCTTTTTCTGTTCCCCATTTAGGTATGCAATTGGGATTTATTGGGGTAGAACCTAAAGCAGGCAAAATTCATATACGTGTAATTGAACAATTGCCCCCTGACGATAGAATTACCATTAAAGCTTTAGCTAAACCATTTATTAACATTTTATGGCTGGGTACTTTTGTATTAGCTTTAGGTTTTCTATTAGCACTGCTAAGGCGTTTTAAATCAGTGTAAAAAATTTTTTTATAACAGATAATCTTTTTATTTTTACGAAATTTATTTTATGTTATGAAAAAAATTTATTATCTGCTCTTTGCTTTTGCTTTTTCCTTTCAATTTCTAAGAGCACAAATTGGAATTGGTACTTTAAGTCCACATGCAAGTTCAATGTTGGATATTAGTGCATCAGATAAAGGGCTCTTGGTTCCTAGAGTTTCTTTAACAGGAACCAATGATAATACTACAATTGCTGGTTCCGCTACAAGTTTATTGGTTTATAATACAAACACAAGTACACCGGGTCCTAATCAAGTAACTCCTGGATATTATTATTGGGATGGTTCCGTTTGGTTAAGATTGAGTACAGGAGCTGGGTCTGGTGATAATTTAGGAGATCATAAGGCAACCCAAAACATAGAAATGATGAGTAATTATCTTTCTGGTGATGGGGATAATGAAGGTATATTTGTTGATAATGATGGCAGGGTAGGGATAGGCTTTGTTGGTCCATTTTTTTCTCCACTTAATTTAAGAGGCTCCGGTTTATTTGATGCAACAATAAGTTCTCAAAATACAACGGGTGGTATTGAATGGCGATACGGAGCTTTAAATGATGGGAGTTTTTCTTTTGTGAAAATTACAGGTATGACCTATCAAGCATTAACCTTAGAATATGCAACTGGAAATGTATTCCTTTCAGGTGATGCTAATAGAAAGTTCGGTTTGAGTAGAACAAATACAGGTTCTGGAAATACCCTAACTATAGAATCTGCTGGAGCAGAATTTTTGTCAACAAACCAATCGGGTGGTAATTTATTGCTATCATCAGGTATTTCAACAGGGAATGCAGGCTCTAATATTCAATTTAATACTGCTACATCAGGCGTTTCTGGTACTTCAGATAATATTCCTACTGAAAAAATGAGAATTACTTCTTCTGGTAATGTGGGTATTGGTACAACCTCTCCATCAACTTTATTGCATCTCAATAAAGTTGATGGTGGTGAAGTTCTAAGGATTACAAGTTTAACTTCTGGGGATCCTCATATTAAAATTTTATCAGACGGTGCTCAAACCATAATAGGATCCAATAATACAACCACAGGTTTTCAGGAAAGCTTTGTGGGTTCGCAAAATAGCTATCCACTAGCATTGAGAACCAATAATGCAAATAGAATATTTATTAGTTCTTCTGGTAACGTTGGTATTGGAACCTCAAGCCCATCTACAAACTTAGATGTTATAGGTACCATTCGTTTTCAAGGTTATACCTCTGGTGTAAATGGAGGGATTCTTACAACTAATACCTCAGGGGATTTAGGAGTGAATAATTTTAGTGGTAATGCTAATGATGTTTTAAGAGGTAATGGAACTTTTGGTGCTGTACCCGGTGGTGGTAATAATTGGGGAATTTTAGGTAACTCAGGAACTAATCCCTTAACTAATTTTCTTGGAACTATTGATAATCAAAATTTAGTATTTAGAACCAATAATGCTGAAAGAGTTAGAATCACAACGAAAGGAAATATAGAAGTTTTAAATAGTGCTAGATCCGTTTTTCTTGGAGAAGGAGCTGGTTTATTACAGGATAATTCAGCTGATAGATTTAACACTGGTCTTGGTAATTTTTCTCTTGCAAGTATAACCACTGGAAATAATAATATTGGGATTGGTTCTGGTGCATTGTATACTGCTACCACCACATTTGATAATGTTGCTATAGGGAATAATGCTATGTATTCTGTTTCTACTGGCTCATCTAATACTGCAATTGGTGCTGGGGCTTTATCATCTGGTGATGTTGGTAGTTATAACGTTGCTGTTGGTAGTTCTGCTTTACCTTCTAATCAATCAGGAAATAATAACATCGCAATAGGATATAGAAGTGCATTATTAAACACCACAGCTTCTTACAATACTGTTGTAGGAAATGACGCTTATTATTCTAATAGAGCAGGAAGTTTTGCGGTAGTGATTGGTGCTGAAGCTATGTTTTATGCTAATAATACTTTTACAAGTTTTACAAACAGAAATATAGCGATTGGCTACCAAGCCTATAGAGGAAGTGCAATCCCAGTCAATAATACAGGTAATGATAATACGGTTATTGGTTATCAAGCATTAACTAATAATGTAACAGGTTCCTTTAATACAGCAATTGGAGTTCAAAGTTTACAGAATAACACATACTCTGGTCAAAACACTGCTATTGGCTACCAAGCATTAAGACAGCAAAGCTTTACAAATGGGAATACTGATTGGAATACAGGAAATACTGCAATAGGTTATCGGGCACTTATGAACAATCAACCTACTGCAAATAATAATGGTTATCTAAATACAGCAGTAGGTTTGGGAGCATTAATGTCTAATACAACAGGCTCAGGAAGTGTTGCAATTGGATCAAGTTCTTTAACTTCTGCCACTACAGCGAACTATAATATTGGAATTGGATTATGGGCATTATCAAATACAACAATAGGAAGCAACAATATTGCGATTGGTACCAATGCTATGCAAGCCAATACGACAGGAGCAAGCAATGTTGTGATTGGTCATGCATCTATGCAGTCATCTACTAGTAGTTCTAATACCATCGTAGGTGCATTCGCTTCATTTAACACAACTTCTGGAGGACAAAATACAGTACTAGGTTTTAACAGTTATGAACAAAATAGAACAGGTAGTGGAGTGGTAGCAATTGGTTTTGAAGCCATGCGTTATGCTAATAATACTTTAACAGCATTTAATAATTTTAATACAGCTATTGGTTATCAAGCTTATAGAGGTAGCATAACCCCTTCAGCTAATACAGGTAATTTGAATACTGTGGTAGGTTATCGGTCCTTATTTAGTAATTCATCAGGGTCAAGTAATACCGCATTAGGAATTTCTACTTTGATAAATAATACAATTGGTTCTGGAAATACCGCTATAGGTGATAGTGCATTAACCAGTGTTACATTAGGTAACTTTAATACTGCTATAGGTTATCTGTCAAATACTACTTCTTCTTTGGAGAATGCAACTGCAATAGGTTATAGAGCTTTTGTTCAACAAAATAATTCAATGGTTTTAGGTTCTATTGCAGGTTTAAATGGTGCTACAGATAACACCAATGTTGGAATTGGAACTACAGCGCCTAGTTCAATTTTACATTTAAGAAGAAATGCTAGTATCCCTGTGTTAACCCTTCAATTGGGTGATGCTATAAGCTTACCTAATACGATATTGTCGCAGATTCAAGCCGCTGATGCGACTAGTGGCGCTCCTACTAATCAAGCTTCTATAGCATTTTATAGAGATGCAGCATCTTCTGGACCTACAGATTTACCCACAGCTATTGGGTTTAATGTTACCAAAGATGGGAATTCTGTTCCAAGTGAAGTTATGAGAATTACAAACATAGGCAATGTTGGTATTGGGACTGCCAATCCTAATCATCCTTTAGATGTTTTCGGCACTATTAACGCATTAGGCTTTACTGCTTCTAATGCTGCTCCAGTTGGTTCCTTTTTAAAAGGTAATGGAATATCTTATACCACTGGTTATTTATCAGCTTCTGATATTCCATCAGGTTCAAATGTATATATTCAAAATCAGACCTTAACAAATCAAATAGCGAGTTTTAGAATTAATGGAAATAGTTATTTTGACGGGGGTAGATTGGGTATTGGTACCATAACTCCTTTTAATGCTTTAGAAGTGAGAGGTTATACTGACGCCAATGAATCGGTATTTCGTTTTGGAATTCAAGATTCTCCTAATGACCACATTACCTTATGGAATGGTATAGGCACTGCAGGATTGTTTCAACCCGTATTACAAACTAATATAGAAAGTAATAACCTTAATGCTTTTACATTAAGAACTCAAGTTGCTCCTGCCCAAGATGCAGGTACTAATCCTATTTTTACTTTTGAAGCTCGTAGAAATGATAACAGCCAAATTACTAACAGACCTTTGTTCCAGTGGACTAACCAATCTACTGTAAATCTTTTGATGGATGTTCAAGGAAGATTAAGAACTATGGATAGAGATATTTTCCTAAGAAATGATGCTAATCATGGTTTGGGTTGGTACGGAACTGGAAAATTGTTTAATGGTTATAACATTGATGGTCCTGTAATTTACGGATATGGAGGTGGTGCACTGGGCTGGAATGATTTTGCTTCCTCTGCACAAGGTGTTTCATTGAGATGGATGAGAGAAAGCCCAATTAGTACCCAAAGTTTTGTAAGTATAAATTCTAAATTAACCCCTTCTATTCCTTTAATGGTTGTGAGAGAAAATGGTTTTTCAGAAGGACACTTTTTGTCTTTTAGTAATACTTCAGAGTATAGTGCGCTTGTTTTAGGTAAAGCCAGAGGAACCGAACTATCCCCTTCTGCTTCTCAAAGTGGCAATGTTTTAGGAGCTCTCATTTTTAGAGGACATTCAGGGGCGGGTTGGCAAGTTAATGCTTCTCAGATTCGTTGTGATGCCCCAGAGAATTTTAATGGCTCTGCAGCAGGTTCCAGAATAGTAATTTCAACCGTGCCTAATGGTACTATATCACCTCAGCCAAGATTAACTGTAGATCATAACGGAAATATTGCTTTAGGAAACTTTACACCCGGTTATAGACTACATGCTTCCCAGAACTTACTAGGTTATGTAGCTAGTATTGATAATACTCAAAATGTTGCGGGGGCAAATGGTATGAGAATTATCGCCGGGCAAAATACTTATACAGCACAATCTCGATTTATTGCTTTTTTTCGACCCGACCTAGTTGAAATTGGAAGTATTACTCAAAATGCTACCAATACCGTTGCTTACAATACTACTTCAGATGCACGTTTAAAAAATGTACTTTCTGTTTCCTCTTTTGGGCTTAAACAACTCAATCAAATTCTTGTGGTAGATTATACATTTAAATCAGACCCTAATCAAGAAATCATGAATGGTTTCTTGGCTCAACAGTTGTTTGAACATTACCCATTTGCTGTTTCAAAACCCCAAAAAGATGAAGATGTATGGCAAATTGATTATGGAAAATTAACGCCATTACTAGTTCAATCGGTTCAAGATTTAAGCAAAGAAAACCAAGTATTAAAATCTCAATTAGAAGAACAACATTTTATAAATGCTCAGCTAAAAAAAGAACTTGATGAACAAAAATCTGAAATTCAGAAAATTAAAGAATATTTAAACTTAAATTCAAAAAATTAAACTTTTATCAAAAACGCTACAAATAAAATTTGTAGCGTTTTGATATAAAAAT
The DNA here is from genome assembly GCA_964493765.1 of uncultured Bacteroidia bacterium. Classification (GTDB taxonomy): domain Bacteria; phylum Bacteroidota; class Bacteroidia; order J057; family CALLMJ01; genus CALLMJ01. The sequence goes on from CAZBPK010000174.1 coordinate 33,142, forward strand.
TTTGCAAGAATTTTAAAATAGAAATTTGGAAAATACAAAGTTTTGAATTTATTTTGCTAATCATTTTTATTTTATAATACAATGAAAAAAGTTGCTTTGAGCATATTAATATTTTTGGGGTTTTTACAAACCATA
>CAZBPK010000175.1:0-6258 GCA_964493765.1 uncultured Bacteroidia bacterium
TGGGTTAAAATGTTGAGTAGTTTTTATAACCCTTTTCAAGGTAAACTCAAAAAAGTTGAAACCGAAGCGGAAAGAGTAAGTAACGAAAGAGTTCTTGGTAAAGATCCCAATACAGGAAAATTAGTGATTGTAAGAATGGGTCGTTATGGTCCCTTGGCTCAAATTGGAGACAATGAAGATGAAGATAAAAAATTTGCCTCTCTTCAACCCAATCAAAGAATTGAAAGTATTACTTTAGAAGAAGCCTTAACTCTATTTCAATTACCCAGAATTTTGGGTAAAATTGACAGTCAGCAAGTTACTGTTAACCGTGGTCGTTTTGGTCCTTATATATTATTTGACAAAAAGTTTTACTCTATTCCTAAAGACTATGATTTGTTTACCATTACTTTAGAACAAGCCCAAAATATCATCAAAGCAAAAATTGAAGCCGATGAGAAAAAGCATATAGCAACCTATACTTGGAAAGACAAAGAAATTAAAATTTTAAATGGAAGATGGGGACCCTTTATTTCTTATAACGATGAAAATTATAAAATTCCTAAAGGCACAGATGCTTATACCTTGACTTTAGAGGAATGTGCTAAAATTATAGAATCCGCTGAACCTTCAAAAAAAACCTCAAAATCCGCAGCTAAAAATACTACTAAGTCAGCAGCAAAAAATACTACGAAAACCAATACCACAAAAAAGAAGAAATAGCTATTTTTTATAATTTATGAATTTGGGCGTGCCCCTTGCTTACGCTGCGGGTCGGGCTTGCTTCGGGCTTCGCTAACGCTTCGGCAATCCTTTGCCTGCTCAAATTTCGCAGCCAAAGGCAGTGCTAAACCCTTCACATCCCTCACGCATACTTGATGCTATGCAACCCAAACACCCAAAAACTTTTTTTATAAAAATTTGGTAAATTCATTGAAAATTTATTTATATTTGCCATTAGAACAATCAAATTTTTAAGCAATATGAGAAAAAATGGTAAATTATCAAATTTGAAAAACGGGGGGGGGGGGTAATTGCAAAATTACTAATTTTCTCCGTTGTATTTTTTAATTTTATTAATGTTATGTGGGCTCAAGATTGGACACCACCCAATACTAATGATGTGGTAGTAACACAAGATGCAAACGTAGGAATTGGAGTTACGAACCCTACGGCAAAATTACAAGTAGCAGGAACGGTTAAGTTGGACAGCTTTGCGAACAGTAGTGGAACGAAGTATTTGCTTTATGTAGATGAAAATGGTGAAATCAAAACAGGTGCAGAATATAAAGGGGATATCAGTTTGTGTAGTCCTAAATTTACTTATTGGCAAACGAATGGTAACCATTTGACTCCTTCTACTTTTTCCAATGATGAAGGTGTTCCAGTAGCTCCTTGTGAATTTATAGGTTCAATAAATAATTTTTCATTAAATTTTGTAACCAACAATGAAAAAAGATTACGAATTGAAACCGATGGAAATGTACATGTTTTTCAGAAAATTGGTATTGCTACTACCAACTACGCAGCTCAACTCAATTTCTCTTTAAATAATGGAACTGAAAAATTTATTGAAGGTTTACATAACAACCAAAAAACCTTTTCTGTTTATGGAGATGGTAGAACTATAATAAACAGTTCACAAAGTTCAGAACCCATTTTAGAAATTAATCAATCTACCAATCCTATTTTTTACGCTTATTCTGACCGTATAGGAATAGGAACCGTATTTCCTGATAATTTTTATGGCCAAGGTTCAGCATTGGTACGTATTCAAGGAAGAAATAATTCTACCAATAGATATGCCGTAATCCATTTTCAGAATGCAGATTCTAATAATACAGGTAGTTTAGAAGTAGGACACTACGGTGGAAAAGGTTATATAAACAGTTTCGGAACGAATTTGGTAATTAATTATCATGAAAATAAACCCATAGATATTTTTGGTAAAACCACTACGAATAAAGGTTTGGTAGCTAAAAATGATGGAAGCGATGCAGCATTGGAGGTAGATGGTACTAGTCCTAATCCTTTTAAAAAAGGAGTTTATATCAACAGTAATAATATTAATTCGGAACCATTTACGATACAAAATAGCGGAAATAAAACCTTTCAAATTTTTGGAGATGGAAGGACAGAATGGCAATCACCATCCAACAATACTAAAATGTTGAGGATTTATAATCCTTCCTTAACCAGCACAAGCAAAGATGTATTTGCTGTTTATGGTGATGGAAAAGTATTTGCTAGACAAGTAAAAGTATGGAATGAAAACCCATGGCCTGATTATGTTTTTGAAAAAAATTATAAATTATTGACATTGAATGAATTAAAGCAGTACATTGAAAAACATAAACATTTACCAAATATTCCTTCTGCTTGCGAGATAGAACAAGAAGGAATCAATGTAGGCGAGATGAACAAGCTATTGCTTGAAAAAATTGAAGAATTAACTTTGTATATCTTACAACTAGAAGAAAGAATTAAACAATTAGAAAAATGAGAAAATTATTTTTTTTAATAAATGCTGTTTTATTTACAATTTTATTGGGAAGTTGTAAAAGAGATATAGAAACTATGGCAGAAAATTTTAGAAAACAAGGAGATAGTAGTATAGATCATTTATTATCAAGACCTAGGTTTGATGCTTGGCTTCGTTCCATTGCACGTACAAAAAATGGAAAAATTATTTATGATAGGATTGATACGAATTGTTCTATTTATTATGGTATCTATTTTGATAAAACTACTAATCACAAAGAAATTAATGAAGTTATTAAAAGAAATTATGCGGTTGCAGGTGTAGGTTGTTACGAAAAAAAAGGTGTAGATGAAAGAGTGATTAGAGAGGCTTTTTTTCATTTAGATAAGTCTCAGTCTATTAAATCATTTTTCGTAAAAGATGATTTGCTTTACATTTTGACAGACCATAAGCGTTACAATATTTTAATTTTTGAACTTTAATTTTTTGTGAATATATGAAAATATTTTTTTTGATATTTGTTATTTTTATTAATATAAACTTTCTATTTTGCCAGAATAGTTTACCAATAAAACCTTTTAGCTGGCAAAAAAAATTAATCGGTTTTATTCCTACCATAAATTTGCCGACACAAAATAACGATAGTTTAGAGAATCATAGCCCTGAAGAGAAATTTGGTACCGCAATATCCGTAAATATTGGCTTAAATCATGGTAGATGGGACACTATTGAAAATAAGATAATTTGGCGTTTAGGTATAAAATCAACGAATGCCTATTCTTTAAATTTCATTTTTGATTTATTTCATTTACCAGATTCAGGATTATTTTTTATCTATAACAAAGAAAGGGATCAATTATTAGGAGCATTTTGTGCGGAATTAAATAATCATGATTCCTTAGTCTTTGCAACAGATTTGATTTACGATAAGGAAGTTGTTTTGGAGTATAATATACCTTTAAGTCAAAATGCTCCCTTTTTATTTCATTTAGATAAAGTGATCCATGGTTTCAGAAAAACCAATAAAAAATGGAAAGATATAAGTAATCCTTGTCATATCAATGTTGAATGTCCACAAGGCAATAATTGGTGCATGGAAAAGGGAATGGTATGCAGAATTTTGTATGATAATAATACCTCCTTTGGAACTGGAACATTAGTTTCTACTACTTCATTAACTGAAAAAGATTGTAACCCTGCTTATGTATTAACGGCTTTTCACTTATTTAGAACTAAAATGAATGGTTGCTATATCATAAATCCACCTAATAGCTCTACTCTATTCTTTTTTAAATATTATCAAAAAAAGTGTAATAGAGATAAGAAGGATACAGAACCAACTTCTTATGTCCTTCAAGGGGCTGATATGTATTATGGGCATCCCTCAACTGATATTATTCTTTTAAAACTTCATTCAAAACCTCAAAGTGGTACAGGCGTTTTTTATTCAGGATGGGATGCAAATGTTACATTTTCACAAATACCTGATGTTTTATTACATCACCCAAAAGGGTCTCCAATGAAAATTACCCAAATAAAACCTAATATTATTCCATACACCTTTTTTTACCCACAAAGTAATCCATTAAGTTTATGTGAAAATATTTATACTTTTGAATGGAAAATTATGCAAGGAGGATTAGAGTCTGGTTCTTCTGGCGCTGCTTTATATAATATTTATCATAAAATTATTGGTGTACAATCCATGAGACCAGAAAATAGAAGCGATTATGATAATTCTTGCGATAAAAATATTTCCAAATTTGCTGGTCGTTTAGATTTAGCTTATAACGATGGATTATGTTTTTTTTTAGACCCTTTATTTCAACAGTTAGGTCTAAATAAAATAGCCTATCACAATGCACCTCCAACTTATTTAATTAATCAAAACATTAATCAGTCTTTCTCAAATTTTGCAGCTATCAATATACTTCATTTACAAGGAGGGGTGAATGTCTTACCCTTAAATTTTCCATTTTCTCCAGCTTTTTGCCCAGTACCTAATAATCAAAACTTTGTTATACAACCAAATAGTAAAGTTATATTTAAAGCTAGAGGTATCAATATTTGTCCTTTTGTAGAATTTGAATTAGGTTCAGAGGTAGATATTATCCCCACTATGGAAGTCCAATGTCAAGATAATGTTATTAGTGGTATTAATACAGTTTTTTGTAAATTAAACAATCTTTGTGAGGATTATAGTTGTCCTTCAAAAACTCATATTAATACATTTGCTAATTTTGGTAACAATTTAAATGAATTTGAAATTAAAAAAGATATTATTAATTATCAACAGTTAGTAGTTTATCCGAATCCAACCTCGGATTTTATAAACTTATATTTTACAGATAGTGAATTATGGGATTTTACAGTATTTGTTTATGATCTAAAAGGTACTATAGTAAAAGAACAAACTTTTTATTCAAGCTACCATGAAAAATTAAGTTTGAATAATATACCATCTGGTATGTATTTAGTATATATTGTCCGTCAGGGTAAGACCTATATGCAAAAATTCATTATTGAACGTTAAAAGATTAATTTATGAAAACAACAAATTCATTATTATTAATATTCTGTGTATTTTTAGGTAATATTCTGATTGCACAAGAAAATAAATGTAAAGTACAAGGAGGTGTAGAGTTTGGACTAGGGAAATACTTTTTATCTAACAACCATATTGGAGAAAAAGTGTTTTATAATATTTATCCATTTGCTGAATTTACATTAAATAACAATAACCCATTGCAGAGGACTATACCAAAAGAAGAATTTAGTAAATATATACGGTATAAAAATCTATCTATTGCAAGTTTTATTTTACATTTAGAAAAAAAGCATTATACTTCTCATTTAGAGTTATCAAATTACTTTGCTTTTTCATGGTTTCGTGGGTTCTTATCCAACTCTGTTTATTTTCAAAATTACGGCCCAATGACTATTTATAGGGATACAAAATATCGATTAGCTTATCAACTTTCTATTATTAATACACACGGATATAGTTGGAATATTTCAGAAAATATTAAAGTGAAATTATTGGGTGGATTGAAGATATCTCCTTTTAATATACTTTTTAATGATGATTATATTTGGCAAAGAACAGGCACAAGTCCTAATTTATTTTATGAAGTTACCAATCAAATAGAACATTTTTTTTGGAACATTCAACCTATGGTTTCACCAGTTATTGATATAGGAATTGAAAAACAATTTTCAGAAAAAAAATATGGTTATCTAAAAATCCGATATGACCATTCCATAAATGTACCATTTCAAAATGAAAAATATTTGTTACAAGGTAAAGCAATAAGCTTGAATTTGGGTATGAAATGGCAATAATTCAATTATTGTAAAATTAAGGATAATAACAGTAATCAATAAAACCTAAAATAAATATTTTAAGCCCACCAATTTCGGTGGGTATTATTTTTTTAGCTTATTTTTGGGCGTGCCCCTTTGCTACGCTGCGGGTCGGGCTTGCTACGGGCTTTGCAGTTCGCTTCGGCAATCCTTTGCCTGCTCATAACTTCGCAGCCAAAGGCAGTGCTAAACCCTCCATACCTCACGCATTATTCCCAAATTAAGCAATAGAAATTTTTTGACTTTACCGAGTTTCCAACATTTCTTTTAATTTTGTGTTGATTACAATGAAAAATATTCCTATAAGACTGCACATATTTTTTGCCTTCTTAATAATTACGGTATTAGGTACATGGGGCTACAACTACGGAAGAGGAGACCATGCTGAAATTATTCCTTATGCACTAAATTTAAGTGGTCAATGGAAAACAGCT
>CAZBPK010000176.1:0-1614 GCA_964493765.1 uncultured Bacteroidia bacterium
CAAAAGGGAATTTTGGAAAGAATTTTCAGAAAATTTTCAGAAGAAATCTAAATTTTATACATTGAATACCTTGGTTTTATTTGTTTTTTGGTAAAAAAAGTTATGGACAAAATTGTTTCTTAAAAAAAAGTCAATAAGAAAAATAATGTTTAAAAAGTAAACAAAATTTTTTAAAATAAAAAAATGCCAAAAAGTTACAAAAAAAAAAAAAAAGTCAATAAATGTGGATAACTTTTTATGTGTTATTTAGGGTATGTGGAAAAGTTAAGGTTTGCCACGAATGCACGAATAGAATTAGTGTAAATTCGTGTAATTAGTAAGATTATATTATTCAAAAACATCTTCTTTTTTTACAAAATATGCTACCAATCTAAAAGCATAATCTTTGCAAGGCTTTCCTGGATATTTTAAATTAATTACTCCTTGTTTGGTAAGTTCACAAGGACAATTCTTATCTATTTTGATAAGTCTTTTTTTATAAGCGTAAATTAAATCGGAACTATCGGGTAAATCATATTTTATATACAGTTTGTGTTCAGGGTCTATTTTTTGATAGTATAACCATCTATTATAGGCTTTTTTTCTTGCTTTACCTAAACAATTGGTTCTAAATTCGTTTTCTATGAAGTCAAGAGATAATTTTGTACAACATTCTAATAAAGTTTGAATAAAATCAATGCTTGAATTGAATAAAACTTTATTTCTTAGACATATATTTGCTGTATCTTCAATGTTTAAACATTCTTTAATGACAACCAAACTATCTATTCCGTTAATTAATCCCTTAGAAATACTAATATTTTTATGAATAGTAGAATAAGAATTGGATAACTTCATAGGGGGTTGTGATGCCCCCCATTCAAAAATTAATGTTATTAAAAAACAAAAATAAACCTTTATGCTAAAAAGATACATTTTTTAATATATAGAATTTAGTTCAGCTACGGATAAAGTCTCACATTTACAACCTTTTATCCAACTACATCCGTCAAGCGATATACATTTTGCATTTGGTATTTTATCACTCCTACAACACCTTCCTACTCCCTCGCTAGGATTAATAAACAAATTACTACCATCAGAGAATTCTACCATATGACTAATTAAAATGTATGCTCTTTGTTCTAATTCAAAGCTATCAATAACTTTATTTTTCCATTGTCCATTTCCCTGATATTCCCATGCTAATATATCATTCGGATTTCTACCATAAGCAATGGCTACACTCAATGGCTTGTTTAGCTTTATCCCTGGATACAAATTATGACTTTTATAATACAAGAAAAATTTAGGTCTTATTTTAATTTGAAAAGTGGGTTCGTGATAACAAGTTTTACATTGATGAATTGTGTTTAAATCGGCTGGTAAAGTTCCATAATCTAATATACTATTTTTAAGTTCCACGAATAAAGCGGAGGTATCGTTAATTACTTCTGCGAATGGAGCATAAAAATCTACACCAGTTTGATGAAAATATTGAGTAGCTGCTACGTTAATTTTGGCACGAATAGTAGGGTTTTGAAGCATTTTAAAACTACCTACTGCCCAAGCCTGTAAATATTTCTGCATCATAGCATTATTGGTTTCTAACCATTGTGCAACAGCTTGTATTTG
>CAZBPK010000177.1:0-3628 GCA_964493765.1 uncultured Bacteroidia bacterium
TAAATTAGGGGATAGTTTGCAGGTTTCTATGGTAGGTTTCTATACGGATACACTGATTATCAAAGGTTTAAATTCCGTAGAAATTAGTTTAGTTCCTTTAGAAGGAAATGAGGTCGTTATTCAAGATAGAAAAAAAGCTACTTATATCAGTACTCAAAATCCTTTTTTGACAGAAACGTTAACAGAACAAGAATTTACCAAAGCGGCTTGTTGTAATTTATCGGAAAGTCTTGAAACTAATCCTTCGGTAGATGCGAATTATACGGATGCAATTACAGGAACTAAGCAAATACAGATGCTGGGGCTATCCAGTATTTACAGCATGATAAGCGTGGAAAATATGCCGAACATTAGAGGGTTATCGGCTACGCATGGCTTATCTTTTTATCCAAGTGCATGGGTGGAATCTATTCAAATAATCAAAGGTTCAGGTTCTGTGGTCAATGGATTTGAAAGTATGACAGGGCAAATCAATATTGAATTAAAAAAGCCTTCTATATATGGTTCTGGTAGCAATATGGATGATGAGGATAGCCCCCAAAATTTTATGAATTTTTATCTTAATCAAATGTTAAGAACAGAATGGAATTATGCTCGTAAGTATTCTTGGAATAAAAAATGGGACGGAATGAGCCTTGCGCATGCTTCAATGTTGCCCCTTAAAGTAGATATGAACCATGACCATTTTTTAGATAATCCTATAGGTTATCAATTAGGTTATATCCAAAGAGCTAATTTCCATTATGATAGATGGGAAGGTATGATTTCTGCAAGAGGAATGTATGATGTAAAACAATCAGGACAAACGCATTTTGAGCCTAAAAATCATATAGAAGATAGTTATTTTGGTACGATTAACCGTAATCAAAGAGTAGAATTAACGGCTAAAATAGGGTATTTATTCCCTGAAAAAGATTATAAAAGTATTGGAAATCAAATTTCTATTTCTAATCATCGAATGCACTTTGATTATGGGAAAAATCATTTTGAAGGTATTCAGAATACGATTTATTATAATGGAATTTATCAGACCATTATTTCGGATACAAGACACGGAATCAAAATGGGGGTAAGTTTCTTGGCGGATATTTATCAAAATCAATGGAATTCTTTGGATTTAAGTAGAAAGGAATGGATTCCTGGAACATTTGCGGAATATACTTGGAAGCCTAATCATCGTTTTACGAGTGTTCTGGGCGTTAGAACTGATTATCATTCTCAATTTGGGTTATGGTTTACGCCTAGGGTTCATTTACGATATGAATTGACAGAAAATTCTATCTTGCGTGCAAGTGCAGGTAAAGGTTACCGTAGTCCCGTATTTTTTAGCGACCAATGGAGTACGTTTATCAATTCAAGAAAGGTGGTTTTACCAGATACTAACAGTCCTTGGTTAGGTTTTAAACCTGAAATGGCTTGGAATTATGGTGTGAGTTTACAACAAAATTTTAAACTTTTTGACAAAAATTCTAGCATAACTTTAGATTTTTTTAGAACTGATTTTGTAAATCAAATTATTGTAGATAGAGATGCGAATAGCTTGTTATTAAAGTTTTATAATTTGAGTGGTCAGTCTTATGCAAATGCTTTTCAGGTTTCTTATGATGGAGAAATAGTAAAGGGTTTAGAAATACGTTTAGCCTACAAGTTTTATGATGTTCGTCAGACTATTGATGGAAAACTAAGGGAATTTCCTTTGATAAGTAAACATAGAGGATTTTTTAATATGAACTGGCAAGCAACTCATGCATTTTCTTTGGATTTTACTGCTCAATATCATGGTAAGAAGCGTATTCCCGATACCTTTATGAGTCCTATGGAATTTCAAAGGGAGTCTTACTCTCGTCCTTTTTGGATTATGATGTCGCAAATAAATTACCGATGGAAAAAATGGGAATTTTATGTGGGCGTAGAAGATTTGAACAATTTCAGGCAGTTTACACCTATTGTTAACTCTAAAGAACCTTTTCGGGATTATTTTGATGCAAGTATGGTTTGGGGACCGATTTATGGAATAATGAGTTATGGTGGTCTACGCGTGGAATGGTAAATTCTATTGATAAGTGGATGGGAAATTCGGTGCTTTAACTAAAAAAAGGTATTTTTGCAAAGTAATAAATTGCTAAATTAACTAACTTCTATGTTTGAATGAGGCTGACCACTATTGTTTTGATAATCATTTTTTTGTACTTTGCACAATATCATGGCGTTTGGGGGCAAGATGTATTAAAAAAAGTTCCTATTGCTCAATTAATACCTTCCCCCATTAACCATCAAAAAGTTTCATTTACTAAGTTTATTGAAACGCTTGTCAATTTTCAAGTAAAAGAAGAGAAAAATCAACCTATACAAATTCATTTTTATGACATAGAGATAGTGTTTACTTCTGAGGATAGGGAAGGAATGGATAAAAGGTTTAGTAATCCTGATGCCCCATTTTGGTTTATCAAAAATGATGTATTCATAGAAAATTGCAGGTTTGACAAAACGATGTGGTGGGTGGTGAATCGCTTGGTTTTTGAAGGATTTTTTACTTTATCAGGTTGTGAAGATATTAAAGCCATTTTTAAGCATTGTGAATTTAAAAAAACGGTTAGGATTGATAGAAATGAAATCAAGTTCATGGATTTTGAGAACTGTAAATTTTATCATGGTTATCGGCATCATCACAATGTTTTGCAGGATTACATGAAGTTTCATTTTTGCGAATTTTCTATCAATCAAAAAATTCAAGAGGATACACGATTTTCCACTTTTGATGATTTTGTAATTTATCCAAGACTTTTTGAAATTCATCAAAAAACTGAAGGAGATGTAATTATAGAAAACTCTCAATTCCAATTAAATCCGAAATTAGTAGAAAATGCCAAAGGAAAAATTGATATTTCTATGGGAAATTTTGGGAATCTTATTTTAAAAAAATCGCATTTTGAAGGCATTCTGAATTTATCCAAAACCAATGTCAGTAATCAGTTTTTATTAGAGGAATGTTTTTTTAGAGAAAATATTATCATAGACGCTTTTAATGTCAATCCTAATAATACACGTATCCAATGGACGAATATTCAAAATCATAAATTATGTGTTTATGATGAAAAAGAAGGAATTTTAAGCGGGGCTGATTCTATATTTAACGAAAACATATTCAATAATTTAATTGCGAGTTATGCCAATTTTTATGCAGTTTATAAAACACAAGGAAACCGATTGTATGCCAATAGTTGCTATGTGGAATGGAAAAATATTGAAACTCAATTTTTAAGTATTAAATCCCAAAAACAATCAGAGTATTTTTTTCTGTACTGGATGAACGTTTTTTTAAAAGAGTTTTGTGATTATGGTACCAATCCCCTTAAATCTATTTACATTTCTTTTTGGGTACTCATCTTTTTTGCGGGATTGTACTTTTTTAGCCCTTATAAACAAAATGAGAACGATTTTTCATTTTTTGATAAATTGAAAATTTATGGTTTATATTTTTCTGAAAAAATCAGTTTAATTCAAATATTTATGGAGCAATATTTTAGTAAATCTAATGAAAATGCAACAAAATACTTAGAATTTGTCAATTTTACTAGTCATCAGCCTAATTTGCCTTATTTTTTTAAGTTGTGGTCTATACCTTATC
>CAZBPK010000178.1:0-7568 GCA_964493765.1 uncultured Bacteroidia bacterium
GGTTAATATTCATTTCTAAAATAGCTACGTTAAAAAAATATCCAAAATCGTTAGGCTACCAAACACTATAGAACCTATTCCATTAGCAGTAAAAAATGCTAAATTCACTTTGGATAAATCATTCGGTTTTACTAAGGTATGTTGATAAATTAAAAAAGCAATAAATAAACTAGATGCTAAGTAGTACAACAAATGGGCTTCTATCAGGAAGCCAAAAATTAATATTAGAGAAGCAGAAAAGAAATGTAAAATTTTGGATACCCATAAAGCCTGCTCTTTTCCGAGCCAAGAAGGGATACTGAATAATCCTTGTTTTTTATCAAAGTCTGCGTCTTGTAAAGCATAGATAATATCAAATCCCCCCACCCAAAACATCACCGCAAAGCCTAGCAAGATGATGGGTAAATCAAAATGGTTAGTTACCGCTAAATAAGCCCCCACAGGAGCCAAACCTAAACCTACCCCCAAAATTAAATGACATAAAGGTGTAAAACGTTTCGTATAAGAATAGCCTAAAATTACCATTAAAGCAACAGGAGACAAATAAAAACATAATCGATTGATAAAGAATGTAAATACAATAAAAAGAACACAGTTAATAATCACAAAAAGCAAAGCATTTTGGGGATTTATAGTTCCTGAAGGAATTTCTCTAATTTTGGTTCTTTCATTTTGAGCATCAAAGAATCTGTCAATGTAACGATTAAAAGCCATAGCGGCATTTCGGGCTGTAATCATACAACCAATAATTAACAAAAGAATCTTCCATTCAAAAAATTGTTTTTCTTTAAAGCCCAAGCTTCCACCTATTAAAGCAAAGGGCATAGCAAAAATGGTGTGAGAGAAAGTTACTAACTTTAAATAGTTTTTCATTTACAATAATTAATAACTTAAAAATTGGGATTTCATGTTCTGTAAAATTGTTCGTAATTCGCTTAATATCATAGCGGTACCGCCCCAAATAATTTTTTGTTCAAGGTTATAACAAGGCGTGCTTACTTCCAGACCATTAAAAAGTTTCATTTTTTGTTTAGAAATACACTGAGGATTCAAAAAATCTTTTAGGCTAAACTCATAAATATCAGCTACTTCTGTAAGGTCAGGATAATATTGAGGTTCTTCATAAATTACTCCGATATAAGGATAAATTAAAAAATTAGACGGCGGAATATAAATTTCTGTAAGTCTTCCTATCACTTCAATTTTATTTTGTGGGATACCGATTTCTTCAAAAGTTTCTCTGAGTGCAGTAAATTCGAAATCTGGGTCTGTGGGGTCTTTTTTTCCACCGGGCAGAGCAATTTGCCCACTGTGAACACCTTCATAGTCTTGTCTTTTAATCATAGGAAAAATAATATCTTTACTTCTCTGAAAAAAAACAACCATTACTGCCCCCTTTTTAGCATTTAAAAAATTGGTTTCATTATAAAAGGTCTTTACACCTGGGTCAGGAATCATTTGAAATTGAGCGGAACGTCCCGGTAAAGGCTTTTTTAAGGCAGATTTTAAATCTTCTACAAAATTCTTGAAATACATATTTTCTGGTTTGTTTTAAAGTTATATTACAATATTTACAATTTTGCCGTGAACAACGATTACTTTTTTAACAGTATTTCCCCCAATTAAGTTTATAATTTTTTCATTTTTTAGTACAAAATCTTCTGTAGCTTTAGTGTCCCAATTCAAAGGAATTTCTATTTTAGATTTTACTTTGCCATTAATGGAAATGGGATATTCAAAACTTTCTTCTATCAAATATACAGGATTCAAAACGGGAAAGGAAGCCTTCGTGATGCTTTCTGTATAGCCCAATTTTTCCCATAATTCTTCACAAATATGCGGTGCAAAAGGGCTTAATAAAATCAATAAATCTTTGAGAATCGCTTTTTTATGGCATTTTAATTTTGTAAGTTCATTAACACAAATCATGAACTGGGCTACTGCTGTATTAAAAGATAATTTTTCGCAATCTTCTTCTATTTTTTTGATGGTTTGATGCAAAACTTTGAGTTCTTGTTGATTAGGGGTGTCTTCATTGACTATCCATTCGTCTTTATCATTAAAAAACAGGTTATACAATTTTTTTAGGAAACCATGAACGCCTGTAATTCCCGCGGTGTTCCAGGGTTTATGTTGCTCAATAGGACCTAAGAACATTTCATACATACGGAAAGTATCGGCTCCGTATTTATCGCACATATCATCAGGATTTACGACGTTATGCCATCTTTTGGACATTTTCTCTATTTCAGAGCCACAAATGTATTTTCCCACTTCTAAAATAAATTCAGCGGTTTGGTATTCTGCCCTCCACTGTCGGAACTTTTCTATATCCAGTACATCGTTTTCTACGAAGTTTACATCTACTCTAATCGGCGTAACTTCATGATTATGAATTAAATTTTTACTCACAAAAGTATTAGTTCCGTTGATGCGATATACAATAGAAGAACGCCCTTGTATCATTCCTTGATTGACTAACTTTTTAAAAGGTTCAGGCGAACTTACATATCCCAAATCATAAAGAACTGCGTTCCAAAATCTTGCATATAATAAATGCCCCACTGCATGCTCTGTCCCTCCTACATATAAATCTACTGTGTTCCAATATTTTTCAGCATCAGGGTTTACGAAACATTGATTTTCATGGGGGGACATGTATCTCAAAAAGTACCAGCTAGAACCTGCCCAGCCTGGCATAGTATTGGTTTCTAAGGGATAACCTTCTTTCGTTGTCCAATTTTTGGCTCTTGCTAAAGGGGGTTCGCCTGTTTCCGTAGGTAAATACTTATCAATTTCTGGTAGAACCAAAGGCAATTCTTTTTCGTCTAATGGATAAGGTACTCCATCTTTGTAGTAAATAGGAATAGGTTCTCCCCAATATCTTTGGCGAGCAAAAATGGCATCGCGCATACGATAATTGATTTTTTTCTTTCCTATACCTCGTTTTTCTATTTCTGAATACAAAAATTCTAGTGCCGCTTCACTTGTCTTTCCATTTAAAAAGTCGGAATTACATAAAATACCTGTAGGCTGTTGAGAAGGATTTTCTAACTGCTCGGTACCTTCAAAAATATGAATAATAGGCAAGCCATATTGTTTTGCAAAACGAAAATCTCTTTCATCAGAACAAGGAACGCCCATTACGGCTCCTGTCCCATAGCTTCCTAGAACATAATCGGCTATCCAAATAGGAACGTTTTTTTGAGTAAAAGGGTGAATAGCATATAATCCACTAAATATACCGTTCATGGTTTTGGTTTCCGCTAATCTTTCTTTTTCACTACGAGAAAGTACTTTTTGTAAAAACTCTTGAACTATAGGCTGATAATTTTCGGGAATTAAATTTATAATCTCTTGATTTTCAGGGGCTATAGCAATAAAAGTAACGCCAAAAACGGTATCTACGCGGGTGGTAAAAACGGTTAATTTTTGATGAGTATCTTGAATCTGAAAATCTAGTTCAGCGCCAATGGATTTACCAATCCAGTTTCTTTGTTGTTCTTTAATAGATTCTGACCAATCTAAAGTATCAAGCCCTTTTAAAAGTCTTTCTGCATAAACGGATATTCTTAGTGCCCATTGTTTCATGAGTTTTTTTTCTACGGGATGTCCTCCTCTTTCACTTACTCCGTTAATGACTTCATCATTAGCTAACACACACCCCAAAGCAGGGCACCAATTCACATACATTTCATCTAAATAAGCTAAACGAAATTTGAGAAGAATTTTTTGTTGTTCAGGTTCTGAGAACTGTTTCCACTCCTCAGCCGTAAAAACAGGCGTATCTTCATCACAAGCGGCATTTAAACCTATGTTTCCATATTCTTGAAAAATATCTATGAGTTCTTGAATAGGTCTAGCCTTTTGTTGTTGATTATCAAACCAAGCCTGAAAAAGTTGCAAAAAAATCCATTGTGTCCAACGGTAATACTCTGATTCACAAGTGATAATTTCACGAGACCAATCATATCCAATTCCCAAACGTTGAAGTTGTTGCTTGTAGCGTTGAATATTATTTTGAGTAGAAATTTTCGGGTGAATACCCGTTTCAATGGCATAAGTTTCCGCAGGTAAGCCAAAAGCATCAAACCCCATAGGATGCAAAACATTAAAACCTTTGAGTTTTTTATACCTTGCGAAAATATCAGTAGCAATATATCCTAAAGGATGCCCAACATGTAACCCTGCCCCTGAGGGATAAGGGAACATGTCCAAGACATAGCATTTAGGTTTTGTATGGTCCTCAACAGTTTTATAGGTTTGTTTCTGTTCCCAGTTTTTTTTCCATTTATATTCAATAGATTGAAAATCGTACTTTCCCACTTTAAAAATTTTGGCAAAATTACAAAAAGTTGCTATTTTTTCATAATGAAAGTTGATAAAGCTTGGCGAATATTAAGAACGAATAATTTTACCGTCCTGCATTTCAATAATTCTATGGGTTTTACTAGCAAATTCGTTATCATGGGTTACAATAAGCAAAGATTGATGATACACTTGAACAAGTTCTTGAAATATATCAAAAACGATTTGTGTATTTTTTTTGTCTAGATTACCTGTGGGTTCATCTCCCATGATTATTAGTGGATTGTTAATCATGGCTCGGGCAATTGCTACTCTTTGTTTTTGTCCACCCGATAATTGATTAGGCATTTTCAAAGCTTGCTTATCAATACCAAGTATTTTTAATTTTTCATAAGCATCATGTTCTACTTCTTTATAAGACTTTTTATTTAATTTTAAGCCAGGCAACATGACGTTTTTAAGGACATTAAACTCATTCAGTAGATAATGAAATTGAAAAACGAAGCCAATTTTTTCATTACGAACACGAGCCAAATTATTGCTACTTTGTTTTATCATGCTTACGCCATCAATTTTTACTTCTCCCTCATAGTCTGTATCCATAGTAGAAAGAATGTATAACAAGGTAGATTTTCCACAACCTGATTTTCCGATAATAGAAATAAAATCTCCTTGTTGCATACTAAAAGTTACTTCATCTAAGACCTTCACTGTCAAAGGATCATGAAAGTATTTAGTAATTTTGATGGCTTCTAAAATGATTCTACGATTATTTTCCACGGATAATAATTACAGGGTCAATTTTACTAGCTTTTCTGGCAGGAAAGAATCCCGCAAAATAAGTGGTAATAATAGAAAAAACGGCACCAATCAAATAGAACTTGGGATTATAGTTAATAGGATAAGTTTTTATGGTAGGTAAGGCCGCAGTATTAAACGGAATATGGTCAATAACATAAGACAAAATAAACCCGCTAAATAGTCCTAATATGCCTCCAAATATTCCGATAAATAAAGCAATAAAAATAAAGATTAGGTTTACATCATTTCCAGAAAATCCTGTTGCTTTAAGAATAGCGATGGAGTCCATTTTTTCATAAATCATCATGTTTAAGATATTATAAATTCCAAAACCCGCTACAACGAGCAAAGTAATTCCAACCGCATAAGAAATTAAAGAACGCACAAAACTACCTGTTTCAAATTGAGCATTAGCCGTTTGGATGTCAATAGCATTTAATTCAAAAATTTTTGAATATTCTTTGGCAAGGCGAGGGGCGTCGTTAATGTTATGCAGTTTAATCTGGATATCGGTAATATCATTATTAGAGACTCCCAGTACTTTTTGAGCGGTATTAATAGTAACAAAACTTTGTGTTTTATCAAAGTCCATCAAGCCTGATTGAAAAAATCCCACTACTTTCAATTTGATTTGCTCTCCTTTAGCAGTGGTTAATTGAATGACATCCCCCAAATTGGCTAACATTTTTTCTGCGAGACCTTTACCCAAAATAACGCTATTAGGAATATTTTTCAAATCCATAAAGTTGCCTGCGGTAACATAATGAGAAAACATAAATAATTGATTCTCAGCTTCTACGTCAATACCGTTAATGACTCCCGCTAAATCGATAGAGCCTACATTGTAAAAAACCTGAGCCGTAATTTTAGGTGCATATCCTAATACTCTATTATCCTCTTTTAAAGAACGTGTGATAGCATTATAGTTATAAATTCTCAATAAAGAATTTTTGGGTTTCAAAGAATGAATAAAATTATGCTGTGCAGAAGAAAGGTCATATAAATTAATAGGCTGATATTCATTAGGTTGAACATCATTATATAAACGAATATGGGGAGTACGGTTGACAATTAAACCATCTAGTAAATCATTGAGCCCTGTCATAAAGCTTAGAAGCGTAATAAACATAGTAATACCAAAAGTTACACCGATAGCGGCAATCATGGTTTGTCTCCATCTTGCTAACAATAACGCTTTCGCAACATTCCAAATTAAAATGATGTTCATTATTCTGGCTTCATTAAAATACTTTCTTTGGATAAACCACTTAAAACTTCTACGTACTGGTAGTCTTTTAATCCTATTTGGATTTTCTTTTTTTCGCCATTAGAAAGTATAACGGTGCTATCATTGACTAAAAAATTTCTAGGAATTAAAAGAGCATTTTCTTTGCTTTGAATAATAATGTTGGCTTCAAAAGTTAAGTTAGGATATAATTTTTCAGGTTTTTGAATAAATTCTGCTTCTACTAAAAAAGTTTTATTTCTTTGATTCATAATAGGATTGATTTTGGTTACTTTTGCTTCAAAAACTTTGCCTTTATAACTATCCATAGTTACCAAAACTTTTTGCCCTACAGCAATTTTCATGATATCATATTCATCAATTTGCATTTCTAGAACAAAATCTTTATCAGAACCAATAATCGCGACAGGTGTTTGAACGTTCACTAACTCCCCTTCTTTATAATTCAACAAATAAATCAACCCATTTATATCACTCTTAATAAAATAATCTTCGGTTAATGTTTTACTAATTAGAAAGTTTTTTTCAGCTTGATTAGAAACAAATTCCAATTGTCTTTTTAGGTCATCATACTTCATTAAAGCAGAAAGATAAGCAGTTTTAGAGTTCTCATAAAGAATTTGCTTTTGTTCTAACTCTAATTGTGTACCAATATTTTCATTCCATAAATTTTTTTGCCTTTGATATAAAACAGAATCATTTTGCATTTTAATAAGCGCCAAGTCCACTGCTAGTTTTGCATCTTTCAGTTTGTTTTGATTTTCTTTAAAATCTGAATATTTCAGGTTTAAAAAAGCATTTTCTTGGTTCAATTTTTGTGTTTTATTAGAAATGGATAAAATCAATTGTCCTTTTTTGACGTAGTCTCCTTCTTTAACATAAATTTTTTCTACGATTCCGTTCATTTTAGAGTATGCCTGATATTGATTTTTGCTTTTAATACTTCCCGAAGCATAAACAGCATGCCTAATATTTTGAATAACAGGAGAAACCGTCTCTATGTTTTTCTTACAAGAAAAAAGAATGAAAAATGCGATTAAAGGAAAAAATTTTTTCATCAGATAACAAAAATAGGTGAATTCAAGTCACAAATGCAACTTTTTGATGGTGCAAATATAAATAAAATTTTAATCTTGGAAAAATAAATAGATGTATGAGTAAATATTTATAGAAAACTCTACTCAAACAAGCAGTTTTTAGAAAAATTGTAAGG
>CAZBPK010000179.1:0-2637 GCA_964493765.1 uncultured Bacteroidia bacterium
CATTATTATGATGGATACATCTATGAATTCATTAAAAAAGAAAACGGTTTATGGATAAAAAAATACAAAGTAAATTTATCATTGATGAAATGAAAAGTAAAACCATTGGCGGCAGAACCGTTGAAGCCCAAATCTTTATTCATTATTATGATACCAGCTACTGCGAAACTCCCAATTGGAACGGAACTGTTGTTAATCGCATTATAGTGAATGATATTGTTGATAAACAAGATGTCGGTGTACCGGTTTACACTTGGAACGGTAATGGTTATGCCCAAAGGTACTACCAACAAGCCAGCATGTTAGATGAATACATTCATTGGATAGTAGGAATAGATGTAGTGGATGGTTTAAAACCGATAGCAAGGTGTTATTGTCATCCCATTACAAATGATTGTGAGCGTAGAGATTCAAAAACTGGTTTAAGAAAATGTGGATTCGCAATATTTGGTATGTGTACTGGTACATGTGAGGGATTAATAAAACACACTCCAATTGATTAATGATGTTTTTATTTTTTTCTTAGCATTTTTGAGTTTAATAAAAACTAACGCATATTCACAAGCGGTTAATATATCGCTTGTGGATTCTTTTATTATTGTTGATAAACCTGATAAGGATATACTTAACTTTCATGTCATTCCGTTTGAAGAAGGAGTCCTAGTAGAATATATTGAAAGTAGAACAGGTTGTAGAGTTAAAATATCTGATAGTTTATTGTATTTCAATATCAAAGATTCCCAACAATTTCATTTATATACTCCAAAAGATTTTCATCTTTATTCACGATTTAATATCATGGATTTTAAGGCTTTTTTATCAATTCAGGATTTCAAATTAGTCTGTTTCACAACTATTGGTAAAATTTTAAGACCTCTAAATATTATAGGTGGAAGAAGAATATTAGGTACTTACCGAATGGAAAAAGATACATTAAAAATAAGACCCTTAAAAAAATCCAATTGGATTGATGATATCTATGAATGGAATAAGCAAGAAGTCATCATTAGGTTTAGTAATAATGACCATTTTTTTTATAAAGGTTTTATAAAAGCAAATGATAAACTAAAATTAAAAAAATTTATTGATTTGAAGAAGTTAATTCCGGAATTAGATATTAAGCAAGCAACTAGCACCAATTATATTAAAGACAAAAATTGGATTTTAGTGAACTATACTTTTAGACCTCAATCTTTTTGCTTTGATTTAGAAAATAAAAAATATTTTGCTGTTGATTATAAGGAATTTGAATACAATTCATCAAAAAATACCCAATATTACTCAAAAATTGGATACACTCGCTTCTTGGATACAGATTGGTATTATCAATTGGTTAACAATAATGATAATTCCCATACTTTGATTATATGGAAAACCGATCTAAACCATCATTACGATGCAATTTATCGCTTGGTGAATGAATATCCTTTGTTGATAAATCAAGACAAACTTTATACTTATCTTTACGCAGACAGTAAATTGATTCTAAAAAAATATAACCTGTTTCAGTAAACTAAAAAAGTTATCTACATATATTGACTTTATGTTTTTGAGATTTGTAGCTCATCCATCGTATTCAGAATACTTTTCGTAAGCAGTATATACATGACTTCTTGTACAAAAGCATAAATAAGCCAACTTTTTATGAAAAAGAAAAAATATACTAGCTCAACGAAATAAAGCTGGGCTTAATGTTTTAGAAAATTCATAATTGCAATTAAAATTGCCAAGGAAGTAGTAGAAATACCGATTAACCAAGTAATTGTACTTAGTCTTTTTTCTAAGGCTTCAAATTTGGTATCAATTGCTAAAAATCTTGCATTATTCTCTTTTTGCATAGCTTCAAAACGAACATCTACATTCTGAAATCTCAAATTCATTTCTTTGATTAACATTTCAAATCGGTTATCCATCTGCTTTTGCATGGCTTCAAACCGTTCATCTACTTTCGTAAAGCGGTCATCCATTTGCTTTTGCATAGCTTCAAAGCGGTCATCCATTTGCTTTTGCATGGCTTCAAACATGGTCTTCAAATCTTCCCGAGTGGCTAATTTTTCTTCTCTTTCTTTAGCCTCTTCTTGCATCTGATAAACTATATCCGCCAGTACCTTTTCCGCCCATTTTTCAGTAGCTTCACTGATTTCAGGCGTTTTATGTTCCTGTAATATAGACTTTATCCTCTCCTTCGTGATATAAAACTTTGCCATACTACAAATTTATACGTTTTTTCCTTCCAAATGGTTTTATTTTCTTTAGAATATTTTAATTTAGGACACATTACACTAATTTACACTAATCTATTCGTGCATTCGTGGAAAACCTTAACCCAACTTATCCACATACCCTTATCTACACAAAAAAACTTATCCACATTTATTGACTTTTTTTTTTTTTTATGAACTTTGTGGCATGTTTTAAATATAAAAATTATGCGTACATTTGTAACATCTATTTTCGTAATGACTATGCTTTTAGCAAGCACAGTGTACATGGCTTCTTGTACCAAAGAACAAACTAAACCAGAAAAATCTACTGTAAATGAATTAGATTACAGTAATGAATCCTTGTTTCAACAAGTAAAAGATGAAGATTTGAAAATAACAGAATTAAAGCAGAAATCAAATAAGAATGGTTTAC
>CAZBPK010000180.1:0-7002 GCA_964493765.1 uncultured Bacteroidia bacterium
TTTTTTTACTTGTGTATTATACCCAGTTAATGAATTTTGAATATAAAATTCAACAAATTGTTCTCCGGGAGGGAAAACATAATTTTGAAGTACTAACTCATGATTTTCTACCTTGTGCCAGTGGTTATTTTTTTGTGATGAGGTTTTATAATAAATTTTTAACCACTGATTTTGTGGATATTGAAAAGTATTAACTTTGAAATAAACTTGGTTTTCATCAATTTGTAAAAAATATTGATAACCTATATTTTCTTTATTTTTATGCATTTTTTCTTCAATTTTGAAGCATAATTTTTGGTTTAAACGATCTATTAATTTCAAAGTATCATTTTCTATATAAAAATATCGGAAGTCTTTTAAATCTAATTCTTTAGAAATTTTCCAGAAATGGATAGAATCATTGAGAGTGTTAATCCAGCCTAAAACTCTGTCATTAACAAAATAAATATTTTGTTTATATTCAAACAATTGTAAATTTTGATAATCGTTAAAAAAACGATTATCAATATATTGTTTAATTACTTTGCCATTTTGAATTTTTAAAATTCCTTGATGAATAGTACCAGCCCATAAAAAATTATTTTTATCAGTAAGTAAGTTCATTGCAATAATGGCTCTATCTTGAAATAATACTTTTTTTGCTTGATGATGAAAATCATATTCATAAAGACCATCGGCATAAGCTATCCAATAATGATTTTTACCCATACTTGCAGAAAAAGACCTTTTGTTCCTTAATACAAAAGTACTTTTTTGATGCATATTACTATAAATTGTATCCCTTTTTAATAATTTTAACCAATCATGAGACCCTGGTTTTAACTCTAACCAGTAAGTCAAGTAACTACTACAAACCAAAAGTTTATCTTCAAAAAAAACCAAGCTTTTTATTCCAGACAAACCTCTTTTTTTATGATTAAATTTTAAAAAATTATAAACTTCATTATCCAGTAAAGAATTTTTGAACCCATTCAATTGAGTACTTTGAGAAATATTGTCAAAAATTAAAAACTGATTGAAAGAATGGTTTTGAAAAGGAATGTAGTAATAATTATTAAAATGCTGGCTATCTTTTAAAATTTTATAATTAGGAAAATACCATAAACCATCCTCTAATGTTGAAAACCACCGACCATTTTGAGAAACTTGGGTTACATTTTTCCAATGGCATGTTTTTAATATTTTATTTTGAATAGCATCATATTGATACAACTTTTTATTCGTGGAAATCCAAATACATTCACTCGTGGGAAAATAACCATGAACATATTCATTTTTAGGAATTTGAAGTACACTCAACAAACTCCATTGCTGATTCTGATATTTAAAAACCGTTCTATCATTATAATCCTTGTGAAAAAGATATAATTCATTCTTATAATCAAAGAATTGGCTATTTGATGAAATCGGATTGGGATAGGTTCTTAAAAGATTTTGATTTTGGAATTCATAAATCCATTTTTCATTGCTTAAATAAATCGTTTGATTCCATAAAAAGATATCGTAAAAATAGGTAGAACTTCTTATTGTATTGAGGAGTTTACCTGAATTTTTATTCAGAATAAATAAAGCATGATTGCTTAAAATGAATCTTGAACTTCATAATCAATAAAATTAAAATTTATTGAGACGTTCTCTGGAATGGGGAGTAATTTTAACGAGTCATTTTGAAGTAAAAAAATTTGATTTAAAAAATTCATTGCATAAATTTCATTTTTTGTAGGATTTTTTAAATAACTAATATCCCATTGGTAAGCATTTTCATTATGAACGCTATGAAATTTTATACCATCATAAAAAAATAAACCTTTATCAGTTCCTAACCATAATTTTCCCGAACTATCTACCAATAAATTGTAAATAGTTTCTGTAGGCAAATTATCTAAATTAGAAATTTTTCGTTTATAATATTCTAAATCCTGAGCATTTGAGTGATAAAAAAAAACTATAAAACCCAAAAGCCCTAAAATAGCCGCAAAATCAACATAAATCTTTTTCACTGAAATACAAAAATAGTGATATTGAAACAAAAAAAGAGATGGATTGTGATTCCATCTCTCACCATAATTTACACAATAATTTAATCTTTAATGAATTTGCTTTGATAAATATCTAAACCATTTTGGAGTTCTATAAAATATACACCAGAAGGTAGATTTTCAACTTGAATTTCATGATTTTGATTTAACGTTCCTTGTAATACTTTTCTTCCTAAATTATCTTTGATACTGTAGGAAACACCATAATTGCAAGTCTCGCATTTTATCATCAAACTTTTACTAGTTGGATTAGGATACAGCAATAAAGAGGAAGGATTAATTCCAGTTTGAGAAGTGGTGGGATCCGAAGTAACTCCAAGCTTAAAAGAAATCATACCTAACGCAGAATGTATTCTAATATCAGTAGAATTAGATGTACCTATAAAAGTAGGAGTAATAGAAACATTTACATTGACAGAATCCCCGGGAGCAAATTTTCTTACGGGAATATTAGCTGTAAAACCCATATTATTTATAAAATCAATATTATTTACATCGCAAAAATATAATGTATCCACAGGGTTAGAATGAAGATTTTTAAATTGGATTTGACCACTAATGTTTTGATTTACTTGGGTTGTACCTAAAGGATATAATCCCCACATGTTAAGAATATTTTTGTTACCATTATTGAAATAAGAGGTTTCAGCGTAAAATTGTGGTAATTTATAGTTCACACAAGCGATTGTTCCCGAACCTGCATTTAAGTTCAAGTCTGTCTTTGTACCAAAATTTGCTGAGCTAAAATTATCAATACTACCAGCAGTATAAAGAAAATAGCCGTAGCCTGTGTTCAAAGAACTATAGCTTTTATTTCTACTGGACGTTAAGATAGAACTCTGTCCTTTTAGGCTTTGTAGTAAGCAAGGCTGATAGCGTCCATTAAAAGTTGCAAAGAAAGATTGTGGTCCAGTCAGGGTTTTTCCTGCAAAATTCAAAGAAGAATTTATCACTCTTCCCATAACTACTAAACCCGTAGGTCCAATTACTAATCCCTGAATAAACAAATCGTCAGAATCAAAAGTATGAATATGGTAAACCGAACCATTAATAATATTCATAGAAAATATATAAGATTTTGCATCAACATAAGATGAAAATGTATTAGAAAGAGTATCTATAGTTATATAACCCCCTGCGTAACTACCAACACTTAATCCCATTAAAAGCGTGCTTCCTTCTATCAAAAATTTAGGGTCGGTATGATTGTAAATTGTATAATCTCCATAAAATTGCTTTGCTGTTTGATAAACTCCACTATCCGCAGAATATACTGCACAAAATATATTGGCTATATTAGGATAACTAGATATTGACGATTGCGATCCTTCAAATGTTGAATTGCCTCCATGATAACCCCCAATAACAATTTTATTAAAGACCTGTGAATACTCTATATAAAATGGTCTGTATTCATATGTATTACCACCGTCTATTTTTCTTATCCATTTGAATTTTCCGTTGTTAGTACTAAATACTCCAAAATAGATAGATCGCCTTCCGAAGTATTGTAAACTACTAGTAGAAGTTAAAGAAAAGTTATCAATGTTTAAAGAATTTGTGAAAACTCCAGCTAATGCCATTAAAGTATCATTATTATATTCTGAGGAAAGCGTTGTAATATAACCATTATCAGGAATTACTCTTTTCCAGACCAGTAAGCCATTATTTGCATTGTATTTTGCAATAAATCCTGTAAAATTAGAACCGTTATCATAAGTTGAATCCGCTCCTAATGGGTTAAAATTAATTACACCACTAAATCCACCCACAATATAAATATAGGGGACTGTATATGGTCCTTGTGCTTCTGATTTTATTTGAATATCGTCTATATTAATGCCTGTATTGGAATTTGCTAAACGTATAATCCATTGAGTAACTCCATTGGTTACTCTTGCAATAGCTCCATTATAAGTACCAGTTGAACCAGGGATTTTCATATTCCCAATAGTTATAGAATCGGAAGTGCCTCCAGTCTTGAAGGTAAACTGTACGATATAATCATTTTCACCAAGGGCTCTTACTCTTCCATTTTTGTCAGATGTTTTTGTATCAATTGCCAAACCATAAACAGCCTCAAAGGGACCGTCATTAGGTTGTTGTGCATAAAGCCCTTGAATTTTCAGGGCTAAAATAAGCATACTTAATAAAACAGTGATTTTTTTCATATTAATTAAGATTTAAAATAATTTTTGACAAAATTACTTTCATCTTAAAATATAAATGAGAAGATTTTCATGAACTCTTATGAAAATTCCACGAATGCTTGTATATTTTTCATAAAACAAGATATTATTCCGCATCCCAATCTAATGCTCTTTGTACAGCTTTATTCCATTTATTCATTTGTTTTTTTGCCCAATCGGGGCTTTTTGAGGGGCAAAAGGATTTTTTAAGTTTCCAAACTTTTTGAATATCCGATAAATTTTGAAAAGCGTGAACGCCGAGACCTGCTAATAAAGCGGCTCCAAGGGCTGTGGTTTCATGATTTTGGGGCTGTAAAATTTGCACTTGCGATAAATCGGCTTGGAACTGCATCAGTAATTCATCTTGGCTAGCGCCCCCATCAACTCTTAACTCTTTGATAGGAATATGGCTATCTTTTGCCATTAAATTGAGAACTTCTTGGGATTGAAAAGCCATGCTTTCTAATGCGGCTCTTGCTAAGTGTGCCTTGGTACTACCACGCGTAAGCCCAAGTATCGTTCCTCTTGCGGTAGGGTCCCATTGGGGTGCCCCTAAACCCGCAAAGGCTGGTACTAAATAAACCCCTTCATTTTCTTGTAAAGTATTTGCTAGTTCTGTGAGTTCCTTTACATCTTTTACAATTCCAACCTCTTCTAACCATTGAATAGAAGCCCCTGCACTAAAAATAGCTCCCTCCAATGCATAAGTAGTCTCTTCTCCTATTTTCCATGCAATAGTTGTTAATAATTGATGTTGAGAAACAAACGGTTGTTTGCCCGTGTTCATTAAAATAAAACAACCCGTACCGTAGGTGTTCTTTACCATACCTGCTTCTAAACACGCTTGTCCAAACGTCGCACTCTGCTGATCCCCTACCACTGAATAAATAGGAATTTGTAATTCTTCATATATCCCATAAAAATCTACTGTGTTTTTTACAACGGGAAAAAACTCTTCATAAGCATCTGTTAAACCAAAGATTTTTTTTAGTTCAGTATCCCATTGTAAATCATGGATATTAAAAAGCATCGTTCGGGAAGCATTACTTACGTCTGTGGCATGAACTTTTTTGTTTGTGAAGTTCCAAATTAACCAAGTGTCTATGGTTCCCCATAGTAATTTTTTTTGTTGATATAATTTTTGGGCAGGTTCAACATTTTGTAAAATCCAGTGAATTTTAGAAGCAGAAAAATAAGGGTCAATGATAAGACCTGTTCGGGATTGAATAAAATCTTGTAGATTTTGATTTTTGAGTTGTTCGCAGAAGGGGGTAGTTCTTCTATCTTGCCAAACAATGGCATTATAAACGGGCTTTCCTGTTTCTTTATCCCAACAAACTATGGTTTCTCTTTGATTAGTAATTCCGATTGCATAAATTTCTTCTGCGGGGATATTAGTATTTTGTAAGGCTTCTTGAATAGCGAACTTTTGGGCTTCCAGCACTTCTAAAGGGTCTTGTTCTACCCAGCCCGCATGCGGATAAATCAACTCAAATTTTTTTCTGCCTACGCTGATAATATTTCCGTCTAAATCAAAAATAATGGCTCTTGCAGACGAAGTGCCTTCATCTATGGCTAATAAATATTTTTTTTGCATGGCTTTTTGTGCAAATATACTACGCTTTTTTATCCTACGAACTTTTTTCTTCGTTTTCTATGAATGATACTATTAAAATAAAAAAACAAAAAGGAAAACCCTTTAAGAGTTTTCCTAAGTGATTTTAATGTGATTTATAAGCAAGTTTTTATCAATCCGTTTTGATGAGTTTTATGTTCCAGTGGTCTTTGGGGGTAATTACTTTTAATGTGTACATTCCTGAACTCAGATTTTTTAGATACAAACTATGTTCCGAGCTGCCTTTAGGAAAATCCCAATGCGATTGAAACACTTCTTTACCGTTCATATCGTATAAAAATAGTTGTGCAGGTGTATCCTCTTGAACTTGCACTTTAAGTTCCAATTGTTCTTTGAACGGATTAGGATAAGCCATGAATTGAGTACTTCCTTCCATCCATAAGTAAACCACATTAGAGAGTTCTGTTTTACCGTTCCAGTCTACGCTTTGCACCCAGTAAGTATAATTCCCTGGTTCTAAGTTAGGGTCTATAAGTTCATAGGAATGGGGCTGATGATCGTTATAAGCGGCGGGGATTACGTGAGCTACACTTGCATAGGCTCTATCTTTTGAACGATAAATTTCGTAATAACTTATATTATACTCTTCGCTGTGGTACCATTTTAATAAGGCTTTACCTTCTTCATACCAACTGGCTTGTAATTTTAAAGAAGACAGGGGCAAAGGGTTGCAAATGATATTTTTCTCCATGTCAGCGCCATCTAAAGGACCTCCACGGTACTTATCAGAAATTATAGTTGGAGGAGGACAGACCGTTTTTTCCATGTCGTGCCCATCATACGGACCGCCGTTATATTTGTTAGAGACGATAAGTATAGGGGGACAAGCCTGTTGTTCCATGTCATGTCCATCATAAGGACCACCGTTATATTTATTAGAGACGATGATAATAGGCGGGCAAGCCTGTTGTATAGAAGCGTGCCCATCATAAGGACCTCCTAAAAACTTGTTAGAAACGATAATTGTGGGGCAACTGGTTTTTTCCATGTCTGCACCATCATAGGGACCGCCGTTATATTTATTAGAAACGATAACAATAGGAGGGCAACTCTGTTGCTCTATGTCTGCTCCATCATAAGGACCGCCGTTATATTTATTAGAAACGATAACGATAGGGGGGCAAGCCTGTTGCTCCAT
>CAZBPK010000181.1:0-5280 GCA_964493765.1 uncultured Bacteroidia bacterium
GGGGTTTTGTAAAAAAAATCAAGGGATTCATAAAATAAATTCCTAAGTTTATAAAATCTTGGGTATTATTATTCACTCAGAAAAAACTAACTATTAATTTTGACAAATCATAATGCCGCTAATATTTTTTTTTCTTTTGATGATAGGATTCTTTGTTAATTCTCAAACACCTTATTCAATAAAATTGAATCAAGATGTGGGCGGTTTGCCCTCTAATAAGGTATTTGATATTTATGAAGATTCTGAACATTTTATATGGATAGCTTCAGAAACAGGAATTTCAAGATTTGATGGAAAAGAATTTAAAAACTATAAAAACATTATACAAACTAGTTATGGAGGAAGTTGTCTCAGAGAGGATATTTATAAAAGAATTTGGTATGAAAATTTTGATGGTTTTTTATATTGTATAGATGAAAATAGAGACAGTATTTTTCCCTTAAAACAGAATAAACCCATTCATTTTATCAATTTCGGACTTACCACAAAGTTTCTTTTTGTTTTCCAACAAAAAGGTTTAGATATATTTGATTTAAAAACCCTTGATTTAAAAAAAACCATAAAAATGGGCATAGAAAGAATTGAAAGTGCATGTACATTTCAAAATTCTTACATTTTTTTTTATAATGATACATTAATTCAAATTGATGAAGATTTAGCAGTTACAAAAAATTTAGATTTTACAAATAATCGAGAATTAGTAAAACTCATTTATACAGATAACGAATTTTTGTATATCATTTCTAAACAAAATGAAAATAAAAAAATTTATCAGCTTGATAAAAATTTAAGAATAATTAAAACTATATCCATACAAGAAATTGAATTTTTACATGATTGTAGCTTTATAGATGGTTTGATATGGTTAAGCAGTCCTAATGGAACTTATGTTTATGAAAAGAATGGTAAACTTAAATATCATTATTTTCAAAATCAGAGTACATCAAAAGTTTTAAAAGATTATCAAAATAATTATTGGTTTTCAAGTACAAATGAAGGTATAAAAATTGTAACCAATTTAAATAACACCAATCAAGTAATTCCATTTGAAAATCCTACAAAAGTTATCAAATTAAAAAAAGGAGTTCTCATTTTAAACCAAAAAAAAGAGTTTTTTATTCTAGAGGATGAATTTAGAGATTCTCAACTTATTCTCAAATGCAATGTTAGCAATAACATTAACTATGTTTTTTTTGATAGTTTGTATAATGATATATATTTTACTTCAGATGGTGTCTATAAATTTAATTTGCAGAATCCAAAATTAGAATTAGTAGAGAAAATTGCTTTAAAGGAATTATTTAGATTGGATAGCGCATTTCTTATTTTTACTACTAGTGGATTTTCTGGTCTATGGAAAACCCACCAAGTTGAATCCCCTTGGAATTCATTTCATGTAAAAAACCCAAATTCTAAACTTAATATTTTTAGTACAATCACTCAAAATAATCGTGGAAAAACAGTTGCCTATGACCCATTTTCTAACAAAATTTATTTAGGAACAAACGTAGGTTTATTTTGGCAAACAGAAAATCAATTTGGTGAAATCAAGATGAATAATGAACCCATTTATGCTTTAAAGTTAATTTATATCCAAGGACTTCTTTTCATTCTTTGCACTAAAGGTAATCTTTACTTAGTAAAAAATAATTTTAAACCAGAGTTACTAAATGTTAAAATGGGAATTCCTGAATTAGATATTCAAAATATCAAAGTATACAATAATTTTTTATATATTCAGTCTAACCATGCGATATATGAGTATAATATTATGAATCAAATCATCAAAAGAATAACTCCTACTTCAATATTTAATGAAATTCGTGATTTTTTAGCTTATGATGATAAACTTATCTTGTTGAATCCATCCGAAATAATTTCATTAAAAATTACCAATACCAACAAAAAGATTACACCTAATTTCTTAATTAATTCTGTAAAAGTTGTAGATGAAATCTTTTACGAATTTGAAAACTTAACATTTGAAAATTACCAAAACTATGTATCAATAAAATTTTCTATATTAGATTATGGAGAAAAAAGCTATGATAAATTGGAGTATTCTATTAATAATTCCAACAAAATACAATTATTTGACAATATTACTCAAATTGATTTACCATTACTTGCACCGGGTAATTATGTCATTAATTTTTACTTAGATGGCCAAAAATTAAATGCTACCTTAAAATTTACCATATTAGTATCTTTATGGAAAAGATGGTGGTTTTTGCTTTCTGTCTTGATTATTATTTCATCTATAATTTACTTTTATTATAAACTTCAGACCGATAGATTAAGAAAAAAATTAGCCACTCTCAATGAAAAAATAGAGCTTGAAAAAAGACTCCATCAATCAATTATAAAAACTATCAAATCACAAATGAATCCACATTTCTTTTATAATGCATTAAACACCATTCAAGCTTTTATTTTCACTGAAGAAAAAATAAAAGCCCATACTTATTTAGCTAAATTTTCTAAATTAACAAGACAAATTTTAGAACAGTCTGAAAAAGATGTAATTTCATTACAAGATGAAATTAATACCTTAAATTTATATTTAGAATTAGAGAAAATGAGGTTCCCTGAAGATTTTTCATATATGATAACAGAAAATATTAAAGACAAAGATTTAATTTTTTTCCCTCCTATGATTATTCAACCTTATTTAGAAAATGCTATAAAACATGGTTTACTGCACAAAAAGTTTGATAAAAAACTTAATATTGAATTCCAATTGCAAGAAGGCTATTTGAATGTTATTATAGAAGACAATGGCATTGGTCGTGCAAAAGCTTCTGAATTAAAAAAATTAAAAGAAGAAAAATATGCCTCATTTTCAACAAAGGCTAATGAAAAACGTTTAAATATTATTAATAATTGGAGTGATGATAGAACTAGTGTTGAAATTATTGATAAATTTGACCAAAATCAGGAACCAAACGGAACTAAAGTAATCATAAACATAAAAATTAGTGAACATGTATAAAGCCATAATAATAGACGATGAAGAAATGGCAAGAACTCTTCTAAAAGGTTTAATAGAAAATTTTTGCCAGCAAGTTGAAGTGGTTGATTCATGCCCAGACTTACCAACAGGCGTGAAGTCCATTTATAAAAACAAACCTCATTTGGTTTTTTTAGATATTGAAATGCCAGGACATAGTGGGTTAGAACTTTTAGAATTTTTTAATATTGAGGAAATCAACTTTCATATTATCTTTGTTACTGCTTATAATAAATATGCTATCCAAGCCTTCAAACTTTCTGCTATTGATTACCTTCTAAAGCCCGTTGAAATTGAAGATTTACAAAAAGCCATAGAACTTTTTGAAAAAAAAATTGATAAACAAAACCTAAATATCCTCAAAAATAACTTTCAGCAACCTCAAAAGAAAATTGCAGTTCACGGATCTAACTCTGTTAAATATATTCATCTTGATGATATCCTATTGTTAGAAGCCGAGGGTTCTTATACCAAACTTTATTTAAAAAATGATAATATTTTAATTGCCAGTAAAAATTTAAAATTCTTTGAAGATACTCTTTATAATTTTAAAAATTTTTTTCGTTCTCATAAATCCTTTATAATTAACCTAAATCATGTTACAGAACATTCTAAAAATAAAGCTGGATATATCATTATTGATCATAAACACAAAGTAACAGTCTCGTCAGATAAATTTAATGAAATGTTAAACTTGATAGAAGAATTTTAAGTATCAAAAAATCTTATTCCTTCTCTTGAGGGTTAATGTCTATTGCCCATTGTATAATTTTTTTATCATCACTACATGATATTACAGAATCGTTATATTCTAACCATAATAAATGATTAACAGAAGCTGTGTGAGAATCATTTCTGTTTTTATCTATAACTTTAATAAGTTTAAAATCGTTTTTTACATCCCAGATTTTTATCAGTTTATCCATACTAGCTGAAATCATGTAAGATTCATCAGGACTTAACACCATATGATTAATTGTTTGAAGATGAGCGGGAATTTCATGGATTAGTTCAAAATTATTATGATAATTCCAAACTCTTATGCTAGCATCTCTACCCGTTGTAATTAAGTAAGGGTAATTTTTGGTAATTTTTAAATTAAAAACAGAGGGCTGATGGGCAGACCATTCTTTTACTAATTTTAATTTTAATGATTTTAATTCATATACTCGGACTTTTGAGTCTGAACTTCCCAAAATTAACCACTGACGTTCTTTTTCAAAATAAATAGTTCTTAAACTTTCGGAACTGATATTAAAAGTGTAAATTATGGATAAACTTTCTGTATCCCAAATGTTCAAGTTTCCATCACCACCTATACTTACAAAAAATTGCGAATCAAGCTCTAAAATTTGAAATACACTTTTTTGATGAGCTAAAACACTTTTTAAATTCAATTTGATACCTAAATCATAAAAATAAATTATTCCATCAGATCCGCCACAAGCTAAAATGTGGTTACGAAGAATAGTAACTGTATAAAAAGGTACATTACTTTGAAATAAAGCTTTTGCATCACTTAAAGATTGAGAATCCCATTTTGCTACTAAGCCATCACCAGATGCACTATAAAAATTACCATTTTCATCATTACACAAACCAAAAACCGGAGCCTTATGCCCAATATGTTCATGTAATTTTTGAACTCTTACAATCGGTCTTTGATAAGCCATTCAAATTTAAGCAACTTCAATAGAATTATCTACTTCACTTTTCCAAGCTTTCATACCTCCTTTTAGATTATAAACATTTTGGTAACCCATTTGTAAAAAGAAACCTACAGCATTGGCACTTCTAGCACCTGAACGACAATATACAATAATTTCTGCTTCTTTATAATCTTCTAAATCCCATATTTTACTAGGTAAGTTAGATAAAGGTATATGAAAACCTCCAATGTGAGATACAGCTCTTTCTTCTAATTCTCTTACATCTACTAAAACAACAGGTTCTTTTTCTTCTAACTTTCTTTTTAACTCTAAAACCGTAATCTCTTGCATAATTTTTTATGCAAAATTAGTATCTTTTTAAAAACTTTGCAAAATAAAATATAAACTACAAAAATCGGTACTTTGATTAAGAAATTCAAAAATTACTAAGTGTAAATGCGTATTTTGAAAATTCAAAATAAAGAAAATGATAATTAAACTATGGTGAATTCAAGTCACAAATGCAACTTTTTGATGGTGCAAATATAAATAAAATTTTAATCTTGGAAAAATAAATAGATGTATGAGTAAATATTTATAGAAAACTCTACTCAAACAAGC
>CAZBPK010000182.1:0-17476 GCA_964493765.1 uncultured Bacteroidia bacterium
AAAGAAAATAAAAAAAACGGTTTTTTGGGGGTTGTAAAGGTGGGGGATGTGAAAGGGAAGAAGTTGCAATGGCTTTAGGTGCGAAGAATGGGGAAGGAAAGGAATGGCGAAGGAAAACGAAAGCCCAAGCAAGCCCGACCCGAACAAAGTGAGGGGCACGCCCAAATTCATAACTCACATTAACAAACTAATTAGTGGTAAAAACATTACAATATATCCTGCATGTGGAGTAAAAAATGCAAATGCTATTAACACGAACAAAAAATAAATCAGAATTTCCTTTTTCCAAAAGTCCCATGAAGATTGCAATAATCTTTTGATAATCAAAAAATAAATAGGAAAATTTACACTAAAAGTAAATAAAAATTTTTGCCATCCAGTTTCATGGGGGAATAAAAAAATTATGATTCCGTATAAAAATCTTTGAATGGCTTGAATGGGGTTTTGCAAAATATGATTGAATCCTAATTTCCATAGTAATTCATCATCTTCTGGATTTATAGTGCAAAAATAAGCAATTTTTAAGGGTTTACCGGTATTTTCTTCATATACTTTTCTGTATATATCCACTTTTTCTCGAAAAGCGCTTTCTTCACCTTTCCAATACTGCATACCCATACCCGTAACCAAAAAAATAGGCTTTTCAAAAGTTATATAATTTCTCATACTCCATGGTAATACAGTTATGAAAGTAAAAAGTAATATCCCAAAAGCATAAAAGTACTTTCTTTTCATCAATAAAAATAACGATAAAGCGATGGGTAAAATTTGAAATGTCCCATGGGTTAATAAACATAAACCGCATAAAAAGCCTAAAATGATATATTTTTTTATGTTATCTTGAAATTTCCAATAGACAAAAAAAGTCGTAAGTAATAAAACTGTACCTAAATGCACAAAGGTTGTGGAACGAGAAATGATAAGTAAATAAGGGTGAAAAGCGATGATAGCAGTTGTAAAAATAGATTTTTGGGAACTAAAATTTAGAATTTGAGTAATTTTATAGGTTAAATAAACTGAGAAAGTTCCTAATGCTGAGGATACAATAAACCAAAGAAAAAACCAATATTTATCAGACCAAGCAGCTGTAATCATAAGTAAAAATGGGTGTAAAGGAGGTCTTGAATGAACAGGATAGCCTCCTACTTCAAAGGCATATTCACCACTTAACCATAAAGTTCTCGCAATTTGAAAATGCCCATCGGTTCCTAAACCTTGATAATTATCATTCATTATTGGCTTTAATTCAAAAGGATTGAAAAAAAAATAATACCCGAGACATATCAAAATTCTGAGCAAAAAGGTCAAAATTAAGAATTGCTTTAAGTTTAAGATTATAAACAAATTCACAATAAAAAAACAAAATTAAATAAAAAAAGGCTAAACAAAATTGCTTAGCCATAATAATTAGATGAAAACCAGAGAATTATTTCTTAGGTTTATTTTTATTAGCTATATACTCTAAATTACCTTTGGGTAATAAAAAGTCTTTGTCAATTTTTAAAGCCTCATCAAATAATTTTTTCGCTTTGTCCTCTTGATTTTGTTCCATAAAAATTACACCAGCCATATTTAAGCAAGCTGCTTTTAAAATGACTTCTTGTTGCCCTTGATTACCAATAATTACATTTACTTTTTCTTGTTCAGATTTAGGATCTCTTAAAATTTCTGATAAAGTAGCTTCGCATTCACCAAAACGTTTTAATGCAAATTGTAAAGTTGCAATTTGGTAAGAGTGAAGTAAAGATTTGGTTTTCTTTTGTAATTTTTCGTAGGTTTCAAGGGATTCTTTTATAAGACCTAAGTTTTGCTGAGCAATAGCTTGAATTTCAAGCATTCTGGTATTATCAGGACTAGATTGCAAAATTTCAGCTGCAATCATAATGGTTTGTAAAAATGAACGGGACTCAAAATAAAGCATAGCCAAAGTATCTTTTAAAGCGGTATTTTGAGGATTTACAGCTAAAATATAATGGCAAGCTAGAATTGCAGTTGAAACATCATTGTATTTTAAAGAATTGTTTAAAACAGTTCTATAAATTCCTTCATCGTTCCCAATTTTTTTTGTTACTTCTTGGGTAGATGATATATTAGAACTAGAAGTTGTTTCTTCAGGCTTTTTTTCATTTTTTTTCTGAGCCTGTAAATTCATGCTTAATAAAACGAAGATTAGTAAATATATTTTTTTCATACATGTATTTGGTTTTGCAAAATTACAATTATTTTAATAACTTAAATGTTTTAAATGCGATTTTCAAAAATTAATTTTTTGTAATGTAACTGAAAATTTTCATAAACATTTTGAATTCCATTTTCTAAATCAATTTTGGGTTTCCAACCTAACTGAAAAATTTTAGAACTATCCATTAGTTTTCTGGGTGTTCCGTTAGGTTTAGAAGTGTCAAAATGAATTTCGCCTTCAAACCCCACAATTTTTTTTATTAGTAAAGCTAAATCTTTGATAGAAATCTCAAAATTTGAACCGACGTTAATAGGTTTCAATTCATTGTAATTTTCCATTAAAAAAGAGCAGGCTTCTGCTAAATCATCTACATGTAAAAACTCTCTTAAAGGAGAGCCATCACCCCATACGGTTACATATTCTTGATTTTGTATTTTCGCTTCATGAAATTTTCTGATTAGGGCTGGTAAAACATGAGAATTATGAAGGTCATAGTTATCACCGGGACCATAAAGATTAGTAGGCATGGCAGAAATAAAATTACAGTTATATTGTAAACGGAAATTTTCACAAAGTTTAATACCAGCAATTTTTGCAATGGCATAAGGCTCATTGGTAGGTTCTAACTCACCGGTTAATAAAGATTCTTCTGGAATGGGTTGAGGAGCCAATTTAGGATAAATACAAGAAGACCCTAAAAACAATAATTTTTTTACTGATGTTTTCCATGCCGCTTGAATGATATTTGTTTCTATGAGCAAATTATCTATTAAAAAATCAGCACGATAAGTATTATTTGCGTGGATTCCTCCAACTTTTGCAGCAGCTAAAAATACATATTCAGGATTTTCATTTTCAAAAAATTGATGAACTTCTAATTGATTTCTTAAATCTAATTCTTTGGAGGTTCTATAAATTAAATTAGAATAACCTTGATTTTGAAGCAGTTTAAGAATAGCAGAACCTACCATTCCTTTATGTCCAGCGATATAAATCTTAGATTTTTTTTCCATTAACTTAATTTGATGATGTTCTCTTTCCCTGTTCTAATTTTGACTTCTTCAGAAACTGATTTAAAAAATTCTTCAGCATAACTCGTTTTATGAATTAAACTTTTAATAAAAGAGTTAAAGCAAATATGCTCATCATTGCCTATAGAAATTCGTTTTTTGGTGGCTAAAAACGCCTCAATAGATTTGAGGTATTCTTGATCTTTATCCCAATCTTTATTTTTAGAAATATGAATGAGAATATTAATAAATTCTTTCTTTCTGGAACTTATTTTTAATTCTGTAGTAATTTCTTGTTCTAAGTTTTTTACCAGTGTTATATCTTTCTTTTTAAGCATGATCATAATCATAGCTTTATAAATATTGATATCCATTCGAATAGAATCGGTTAAATATTTAGAAAAATTTTTCTTTTTTTCAAGTTTTAAGAAGGTATCTAAAGAATTTTCAAAATTACCATTCATAAAATAGAAATTCGCTAAATTAAATACGAAAATAAAGTTTACATCAATACGGTTATTGATAAGATTTCTTTCTAAAATATCCAATGTTGCAAAAATTGCACTACTTACCTTCCCTGTATAAGCGTAAACAACAGTTTTTACTTGGTAATAAAGCAACATATAAGAACCTAAAGATTCTGATTCTGGTAATTGCAAATCATTGTAAAATCTATCTAAATAAGTGTTACATTCATCAAAACGGAACTGTCTTAATAAATACAAACACATTCTGTAAGTTATTGAAAGTTTTTTTTCAATATTTCTTTTATTAAATAACAATTGTTTATCCCAATCTAAAAAGTTTTGTTCATATTGTTTAAATAATTCATAAGTATTTTCGTTATAAATCATGACTTCCATAATAATTGAAAGCACTTTATATTGTAAATTAAAACTTTCTAATTTGGTTAAGTCATACAAATGAAATTTTTTCAAATAACTATCTAATTTTTCTATAATATCAGAATGAGGTAAAGAATAATTAGATTTATAAAGTTCATATTTAAAAGTGGAATAATCAACTTCTAACTGATTAAAAATTTCTGCTTTTTTTCTAGCATTTACTTGTTTTTCAACAATTTCATAAACTTCAATTTCGGGGAAAACCTGAGCAATAGCCAACATGTGAGAATAAACGACCACCAAAAGTTCAAAATCAGAATTTTGTTCACAAATTTTTTCAGCTTTTAATAAAGCTTTAAGAGCTTTTTCGTGTAAGTTTTTATTTCTTAAATAATGTGCTATGTTTATATTATTACTAACCTCCGTAAAGTAGTTTCCTTCACTCTGAATAGACAAGTCTAAAACAAAATCTTCTAAAAGACCTTTTAAACGATGCCTAATTTGATAAAAATAATTGGTTTCTTTGATTCCTAATTCTTTAAGAATTTGATTTTCTGTTTTGTTATAATCCTTACGATAAATTTCAAAAAGTTTTAAAGGTAAACTATCTTTATCTTTTCCTTTTTTACCAATAAATTCATAAAAATCCTTCTCTTCTTGATCTGATAATGAAGCTATAATTACACCGATACTTTTCATTTTTTCACAAATTACAAATTCAAAATATTACAGTTCGTAAAATTAATTTGAATTTGAATACAAAAAAATTTTTTTCTTATATAAGTTTTGTTTTTTGAGTTTAATTAGTACTTTTGCATAATTATCAAACAAAACTTTAAATTATTATGGAAAATCTTGTAGTCTCAAACAGTGAAACAACAGTTGATTTTTTACCTATCAATGGAACCGATTATATTGAGTTTTATGTAGGTAATGCAAAACAAGCTGCATACTATTACAAAGCTGCTTTTGGATTCCAAAGTTTAGCTTATTCTGGTCCAGAAACAGGAGTTCGTGATAGAGCTTCTTATGTTTTAAGACAGGGAAAAGTTACCTTAATTTTTACAACTTCTTTATTCCCCGATAACCCTATTGCTGAACATGTTAAACTTCATGGTGATGGTGTGAAAGTATTAGCACTTTGGGTAGATGATGCCAAAAAATCTTATGAAGAAACCGTAAAAAGAGGAGCAAAATCTTTTATGGAACCCCAAAAATTAGAAGATGAAAATGGATATATCATTTTATCTGGAATCCATACTTATGGTGATACTGTTCATATTTTTGTAGAACGCTCTAATTACAAAGGTATTTTCATGCCCGGTTATAAAGAATGGAAATCTGATTTTAATCCCTCTGAAGTGGGCTTTAAATATGTTGACCATTGTGTGGGCAATGTGGGTTGGGGTGAAATGAATACTTGGGCTAAGTTTTATTCAGAAGTTATGGGCTTTACTCAGCTCATTTCATTTGATGATAAAGATATTTCAACGGAATATACTGCATTGATGAGCAAGGTTATGTCCAATGGAAATGGAAGAATCAAATTCCCAATAAATGAACCCGCAGAAGGTAAGAAAAAATCTCAAATTGAAGAGTATATTCAATTTTATCAAGGTCCTGGTGTTCAACATATTGCTTTAGCAACAGATGACATTGTATTCACGGTTTCCGAACTTAGAAAAAGAGGAGTGGAATTTTTATATGTTCCCGATACTTATTATGAGGATTTATTACAACGTGTTGGAAATATTGAAGAAGATATTGAAACCTTAAAAAAATTGAACATTTTAGTGGATAGAGATGAAGAGGGATATTTACTTCAACTTTTTACAAAACCCGTTGAAGATAGACCTACTGTATTTTATGAAATTATTCAAAGAAAAGGAGCAAAATCATTTGGTAAAGGTAATTTTAAAGCCTTATTTGAATCTATTGAAAGAGAACAAGAATTAAGAGGAAATTTATAAATTGCAATTCATTTTTAAAAATTCATACAATGAACCCAATACCCAGTTTAGATTTAGCCGATTTTATTAACGGCAATGCAGAACAAAAAGCTAAATTTGTACAAGATTTAGGGAAAGCTTATTCCGAAATAGGATTTGTAGCTGTTAAAAATCATGGTCTTTCTGATGAATTAGTAGAAAATCTCTATCGTGTTGTTAAAGAGTTTTTTGCTTTACCTGATGAAGTTAAACAAAAATATGAAATTGAAGGTTTAGGAGGGCAAAGAGGTTATACAGGAAAAGGAAAAGAACACGCAAAAAATAGTAACACAGGTGATTTAAAAGAGTTTTATCATGTTGGGCAAACAGTGGTTGGTAATGATCCTATCAAAAAGGAATATCCTGAAAATATTTTTCCTACTGAAATTCAAGACTTTGAAAAATACACCTTAGAAGCCTATAAAACATTAGAGAATGCTGGTCGTTATATGCTTCGTGCTATTGCTTTATACTTAGGCTTAGATGAATTTTATTTTGATGACAAAATCCATCATGGTAATTCTATTTTAAGACCTATTCATTATTTTCCGATTACTGACCCTGATTCTGTTCCTGCTGATGCTGTTCGTTCTGCAGAACATGAAGATATTAACCTTATTACCCTGTTAATGGGTGCATCAGCTGAAGGGCTCCAAGTTTTGAATAAACAAGGACAATGGATTCCTATTACTGCTTTACCTGAACAAATTGTGGTTAATGTCGGGGATATGCTTCAAAGATTAACCAATAATGTATTAAAATCTACTACCCATAGAGTCGTTAATCCTCCTCGTGAAAGAATGAATGAACCCCGCTATTCTATTCCTTTCTTTTTACATCCTCGTTCTGAAATGGATTTAACTTGTTTACCTAATTGTTGCACTGCAGAAAATCCAAAATCTTATCCCGATGCAACTGCGGGTGAATACCTCAATGAGCGTTTAAGAGAAATTGGTTTAATTAAATAATTGTTTTTAGGGGCGTTTATGCCCCTAATTTCTCTTTTTATCCCTTACTTCTTTTAACTCTGCTTCCTATAAGTTCATTTTGTACCCAATAAACCCCAATTTTTTTCATAGTTTTTAGAATTTATCTTTCTATAAGTTGTTTTAAAACTTCAAAGGACTTTGGAATCTTGAAATTATCAATATTTTTTGAAAACTCATTGTAGATTTTATAAGCCATCTGCATAAATTGATGGATAAAATATTCCTGATTGTAAGAAGTTAGATTAGGTTCATGAACTTCCATTCCATATCCAATTTTTGATAATAATTCTTCATGAAAATTTAACCATAATTCAAAAATTTTTTTGGATTCTTCCATTTCATTAACATATTGAATAAGAAATTGATACAAATCATCATCGCATATTTCTTCTTCTTTCACTACTTCCCTGAAAATTTCTACAATACATAGGTACAAACAATTTTTAATGGGATTCATGGTTAATTCCATAAAAAAATGAACTAAATGAATATCCGTGATTTTTTGTAGTTCCCTTGTAGATTTATCATAAAATACAAATTCTACCCAGTAGCCTTCTTTTAGAAGAGGTCTTTTTTTACTTTTATTGGAAAGACCTCCTTTCACAAAAAAACTTTTCTTCCCATGATTTTGGGTATAAATGGTAATGATTGCATCTGATTCAGAAAATGGAGTTACTCTTAAAATAAGACCTTCGTCTTTTTTAATCATGGTTTAGAATTTTACGATACAAATTCAAATAATTTTGAACAGTATTATGCCAATAAAATTGTTTTGCATAATCTATTCTGATTTTCTCAAAATCAGCTTGATTACGAATATTTTGGATATTCTGCAAAAAAAATTCTGCCATGTATTGAGGGTTTTCAGAATTCCAATAATAAGCATAATCTTTACAAAATTCGGGAATGCTTGAATTCGGAAAAACAAAAACAGGTTTCCCAAAGCTCATTGCTTCTAATGGGGGCATTCCCATACCTTCATATTTGGAAGGAAATACAAACGAAAAACAATTTTTTAATAAAAAATACTTTTCTTCTTCTGTAACTTTTCCAATCAAATGAACTTTCTCCTGAAGTCCATGTTGATGGATAAGTTGTTGTATAAATTTTGCATAATCTGTTTGGTTTTCACCAGCTAAAACCAAGATATATTCCTGTGGAAGAAATTTCATCATTTCTATGAGTACATGCCAGTTTTTTTTGGGTTGAATAACTCCAATTCCAAGTAAAACTTTTTGATTCTCAAAAGGATATTTTGAAATATAATTTTGAGGTTCTTGAATTTCAATACCATTATAAATCACTTCAACTTCTTTATGAGTAAGATTTAAGTTCTCTTCCATTTGTTTTTTTGAAAAAAAAGAAATGGTTGTTAGTGCTGTGGCTTTATTCACTTTACTTTGTAAATGTTCTAAGCGTTTTTGAGCTTTTAAAAAACTTTTTTCTTTTAGAAAATTTAAGTCATGAATAGTGAGTAAATATTGAGTTTCCTTAAAATTTGGATAAAAATTGCTATCTTGATGAATGGCATGCCAAAGGTGATACGATTTTAAAAAAACAGGAAAATACCTTCTTTTCCAATCTGTAACTTCATAAGAAACTTGATTTCCAAAATATCCTACATAATTTTTAGGAACTAAAAAAGTAAAATCTAAATCATCATGTTTTTTTTCTGCGATAATTTTTCCTAGCTTTAATGCAAATTGCCCTAATCCATTATAAGGATTTTTGAGTCTATCTAAATCTATTAAAACCGTTTTTTTGTTTTTCATCTTCTTAAAGAATCGTATTCATATACTTTAAGTTCAATCTAAAAACTCGTTTTAGTTTATTAATAGTTCTGGTTATCCGTTGGTTAGGCTGAAATCCTAAACCTGAAATCTATTTTTTTAATTTTTCAACGGTTTGTTTGACTGCGGTTTTGTTATCAGTAGGTTTATAGTTAAATCGCTTATTAAATTTTGAACTGTCAAAATAATAATCTCTATCGTACTGGTATCGCATTTCATACATTTCTTTCAAAATAGGGATAAAAAGCCCCAGAGCCTTCATGCCCCAACCTGGCAGAACTTGATACTTGTTGGAAGTGTTCATTTCTTGTGCAAAGAGGTTTATCCATTGCTCGCCTGTGATGCGTTCGGGGTC
This sequence comes from uncultured Bacteroidia bacterium, assembly GCA_964493765.1. Lineage (GTDB taxonomy): Bacteria > Bacteroidota > Bacteroidia > J057 > CALLMJ01 > CALLMJ01. Next base: position 9,160 of record CAZBPK010000182.1, read on the forward strand.
TGTGGGTAGGTTCCAGATTTGATTGTAGGCGTCATCGGTGTTACCGAGTATAGCTGTGCCTTTGGCAAGGTCAGGGGCGTAGCCTGTAGTATGCACCACTTTGGCATTGCAAAACCATTGGGCTTTTTTCCCTTTGGCTAAATTGTCATACACTAAGTTCATCAAAAGGCTTTTGTCTTTGAATTCGCTGAAAAAATCAGGGGCACGCGCTATGATAGCTTTGATTTGATTGCTTTCAATGGCTTTAAGAATACGCCTGTCCACTTCGGCTCTTACTTCACCCTTTTTACTGCAAGGACTGATTGGCGATTCTTCCGTAATATGTTTTACATTATCGCCACCAATGGCATATACATTATCAAAAAAAACGAGCTTACAGTTATGTTTTTGACAGGCATCTATTACATGCTCAATGAGCGGCACCCACATTTTTTGCCAAAGTTGGGTTTTATAATCCAATCCAATGGTCAAATAAACGATTTCGCTTCCCTGAACTGCTTTTTCAACTTGTTCTTTTTGAGAAAGATCTGCCTTAAAAAGCTCATCTTCAGGATTGACTTTTTTGGGATTTCTGCTTACTAATCTGATGTCAGTGGTGTAATCTCGTAATGCTTTGGCAAGTTCTGTACCTATGGCACCCCCCGCCCCTAAAATAGTTTGTTTCATAAGATCATTTTCAGTTTTTTCTTATCGTATTGGTGGAAAACCGCACAGCCAACAAATATAGGAAACAATTCTTTATCATTAGATAGTACTTACAAAATTTTTTCTGCTACATTTTTTGCATGCAATCCCCTGATGAATTTTGCTCATCAAATTTTTTTAGGGTTAAATTAAGAATTTAATGGTTATATTTTTTTAGCAAACAAACAATCCTTATTTGCGTTTTCGGAAAAGGGGATAAAACAACTGATTTTGGATAGACATAAAAAAACTGTGTTACTATACTTTTTCCTCTTGTGAAAATAAATTTATTTCCTGGGATTGGGAAGGCTTTTTTTTTGTCTTTTTTTTATTTTTAAGTTTTTGATTATCATTAATTTGTGTGTTTAAAGGAATAGGCTTCTTTTCAGGATGTTTTTCAAAAAATTTTTCGATATCATCATCTTTTGAAAATTCTTTGCCGCCGGATCTAATTAAGTCTATATTTCCTTGTGGTGGGGAATTAAAAACTTGTGGGCTTAATACCCAAACAGGGATTTTCATTTTTAATGCTGACTTACCTGCGTCAAAGGTTCCACTCATTTTACCCGAGCTGTCTTTTTCAGGTCCGGACTTAATGACAACTACCGCCTTAGACATTGCACAAACCAGTTTGTTTCTTATCATAGCGTTCTTTCCCGAGAATTTTTCATCTGGCTCAAATTGACTTACGAATAATGCATTCTTTTCCAAATCAAAGGCTTTAAGTTCTCTTTTGATTGTGATATGATTGATTCCAAAACTTAAAATCATTATAGTGGTTCCACCAGCTTCAAGGGCGCCTAAATGGGCAGAAGTATCAATCCCTTTTGCATAACCTGAAATAACGTTAATCCCCTTTTCAGCCAACCTTTGGGCTATCTCTTTAGTAATTCCTATTTCAAAATCATAGGCATCTCTCGCTCCAACGATTGATATACCTTCCTTATTGAGTAAGGATAAATTGCCTTTGCAATACAAAATTGGCGGTGCATCATCTCCCATATTTTGTAAAACAGATTGTGGGTATTTAGCATCATCAAGTCCGATAATAGTAACTCCATTGGATATTAGTTCTTCAAACTTACTATATAAGTTAGCATCATCATCTAATTCTTGAAGACGAGAAAAACTCGCTCTTGAAAAACTGCCACGCCCAACTTCAGGAAATAATTTATACAATTCGTTTTCTTCAATGTCAAATAAATCATTTATTGACATATTCTTTTCTTGCAGATTATCGTAAATATAACGTATAGTCTTTGGACCAAAATGGGGGGTATTTGAAAGCATGTACCAAGAATATTCTTTATTTCTCATCTTTTTGAACGTGTTTTAGTAATAGTCAAAACGTAAACTCCATTTGCTTTTCCTATATTTTTAACAATCTCACAAACCGCTTTTAGTGTTTCTCCCGAACGATAAAGGTCGTCAAAAATTAAAACGTTTTTTCCACGAAGTGCATTAAAATTGATACTAAAAGCATCTTTAATATTTCGCGTCTTTCCTCTGGATTATCTATTGCTTTCAATTGGGAAGTGGATTTTACTTTTTTTAATGAATTGAAATCAACAGGTAGTCCAACGAGTTGTCCAATGGCTCTTGCGATTTCGTAAACTGGCTGAAATTGTCTTGTTGTATCAGATGGTGGAACAGGAATAATTAAGTCTAGACCCCAACCGTGGATTCCTCTGTATGGGCCTAAGAATTGGGATGCGTGTTTTGCAATATTATCAACCCGATATTGCTCGCCCCAATATTTAAGTCTGTAAAGTTCTTCTGCAATCGGTGGTCTTATAGTGTCCCAACTCAAACCATTAAAAGTGCTTTCAATTGTATGATAGTCTAAGGCGTATCCCGAATTCCAGTTTCCATCTAATTTAATTCCAAATGGCTTAACAAATATTTTCATTCCAGAAATACCCAATGATAAAAACCTCTTACCTAATAAATAACCATCAAAATATTCTATAATATACAGATTGTCATTTTTATTCAGGTCCTCAAGAACAATATCTTTATTTATGTATAACTTAACAGAATTTGTGTTTGCATATAAATGCCCATTAATAACTTTTATTATTTTGTTTAAATTCAAATTAAATTTTGCTTCAAATTCTTTTAGAGTCATACCATTTGGAGTATTATTTTTTTTTTCATAACTTTTCTTTTTTAAAAACTATAATCAACTACTTATAATGGTTACATAAATGAAGTATGCAAATATACGCAATATATTTCTTTATTACAAAAGTTTTTTATTTTTCTTGCAATAACATTACTACCTCGAAACGAAGGTATTTTTTAGTACTTAACGGACAATCCAGCATAGAACTTTTCATTTACTCATGCAACTTCTTGCAATAATTTAACACTCTCAGGTTTATACCTTTGACTCCATAAAATATATTGTGCTCCTTTATTTTGCAACGCTTCCAAATACTCTGATTTGACATCTCTTTTTTCATCATTAATAATTGCAAGACCTTGTATCTGCTTTTGTGTTTGCTTTTCCCTTACCTGTCTTACATCTTCCCAAGTAAAAAGAAAATGCGGTAGATTAAATTTATTGATGCTGTTGAATGCTTTTATCAAGATTTCTTTCTTGCGGTAGGCAATTTGAAAATCGAAAGTAAACTCAAGACCAATGCTGCCTTTTGAAATAAAATAGGGCGTGTAGATGATGTTTTCTTGCTCATCCAGATAAGCTTTCACATCTTCTCGGAATATGCTGGCAACGGTATGTTTTGCCAATACATATAGGTCATTCACTTCTAAAATGGCAGAAATGAGATTGTGTTTCTTTTGCGGGAAATTCTGCTCGTTTGCTTTTATAATGAGTTCGCCATTATTCAAGTTAACACCGTAGGTTAGCAGTATGTTGTCAAGAAGCAATTTCCGATTTAGAGATCTTGATATTTCTACTCCACTTAATTCAAGATTTCGTAGGGTCTGCCCGTCATCCGAAAGAAGTATCTCGCCATTTTGTTTTTTTACATAAATATCAATGGTATCGTTATAAACGTCTGTAAAGGGTGTGCTAATTTTTACCCATTCACTTCCCTGAATCTGAGAGACAATGGTTTGTTCTCTCAAGAACTGATAATAATCGTTTACAAGTTGCTGTATCTGATTCATAATAATCGGGGTTGTATAGCTATGTTTAATTGAGTTTGAAGATGGACTTTTTGTCCAAATACTGTGATGATATTTCCCATCTCTACCTCATTAACAAACTGCTTAATCGGAAAGGAATCATCCTCTGCCAGTGGGATAGCCCAAGCCAGGGGCTTATATCCTTCAATATAATAATGAATGTGGCTACCTTCAATGAATTGCCCGACATAGGGCTTGAATATATCAGGTACATGCTCGTTAATTTCCTCAGGGTTACGATGCCTGTGGTTAAAATCAACTCGCAATAATCCGATGTCGGTGTCATCTTCCTGAAAATGTAATGAAAGTTGCAAATGATTTTTGTCGCTTTGAAAGATTCTAAGTAAAAAAGTGAAATCCGTATCCACTTTGGAAGCCATATACAAACGAGCATCTATCGGTAGTGATGGACTATACGTTTTTTGTTCAAGGTAATTCCCGTTTTCTGTTAATAATTTTGGAAGTTCCAAAAGGTATTGTGCCTGAGATTGTGTTATCATACAGCATTATCATACAGCAAATATATTAAATTATCTATTGCACGCTCCCAATTTGTTGTATTAATTTCCCGAGCCTCTTCTGTGAGTGAATATACTAATTTATCTATTTTTCTTTTCCACTTGCTTTTATTATTATTTTGTTTTTTCACCTCCATGATTTTATTCATTACGCTTTTATCTTACATACAATAGTCTTTATTTATTTGTTTGTTTATTTGTTAATTTATTTAAGATTTCTATCATCTTTTGGATAGATTCTTTTAACTCATCGGGCGTATAATTATTTGATTGCATTGTTTTATTATCAGGATGATGTATTTTATGCCTTATAAAAGTCATTAATGTCACATATTCTCGCGATTGGGCTTGCCCATTTCTTTCAGGTATCCATTCTTTATCATTCGGTATTCCATGATTTTTGGTTAAAAATTCATCAAATTCCTTACATTTTGATTTTTTTGAAAGTTCTTGCAAATAGCCATATAATTCATTATGAAATTCAACCGTAGGGTAATCATAAGCAAAAAAGTTTATCTCTCCCCAGGTTGGACCCCCAAGGAAAAATTGAACTTTTTTGTTGATATTCATTTACAATAATATTAGCATTTTCATGTTTTGTAATAATTGATTTTACTCCTTTTTTATTATTTACAAGTGTTTTAAAGAAAATAGGTGAATGTGTAGTTATAAATATTTGGTAATTGGAATTTTCTGATAAAGAAAACAAATGTTCAGCAAGTTTTTCCTGAAGTTTTGGATGTAAATGTAACTCCGGTTCATCAATTAAAATTATCAGATTTTCTTTTGAAAGAGAAGCCAGCGCTTCTAACAATAATAAAGAGTAAATCATTTCTATACCGCTACCCATGTATTTAATGGGAAGATTTGTTTTTTCAAAAGTTTTTGATATAAATACTTGGTCAAAAGGGGCGCCTTTGTCAATAAAAGAAAACGAGACATGTTCTAAACCAAATTCTTTTATTTTATTCGAAAATTCTATAATCACATCATGTTCATTTAATTTTGTATTGCTAATGATTTTTTCCTCAGTTTGATTGATACTGTCAAAAACATCATTATTGATATTATTGGAAATTTGTTTTAAAAATCTCCAGTTAAAATCATCAATTACCGAAGAAAAAGAAGTACTAAACCCCTTGTATAATTGTTTATCTCTTTCTTTATTAAAATAAAAAGAACGAGGAATTTCTTTTGATTCAAAGACATTGAAACTTAGCAATCTTTCGTTAAATTCAAATTCAGTTTTGTTTTGTCTTTGTAAAGACCATTTATTCCCTTCTGCATTTGATTTTTGATATATTTCTTCAGGTACAACTATATGATCAATTGTAACTATATCTGATAATACTTTACCAGGCGACTTTCTCTCTCTTCTCTTGATGGTTAATGAAATTTTATCACAATTCACTTGTTGAGTAGCATATCCATCTGGTAATTTTATTTTAAAGGAATTATTAAAAGAAATTTGGATTTTTATGGGATTATCTAAACCTTTGTAAAAATCAGTGGTTTTAATTCTACCAGATAGAAAAGTAGGCGATAAAGCATAATTAATGGCTTCCAGTATAGACGTTTTATTTGTTCCATTATCGCCGATAAGTATATTTAAATTTTCAAAACTAATTTCAGTAGATTTTATACCTCTGAAATTTTCAATTTTTATTGATTTAATTGAGGTGTACATATAATTTCATTTCTTTTTATTTTAAAATCCTATAAAGGCATCATATCCTCCTCTTATTTCTTTTAACCATTCTTCGGGGTCTATGCTGCCCCACGATATTTTAGCTTGATTCCGAAGCGATTTTAAATATGACTCGTCATACTTAGGTTGGTAATCAACCAAATCTATGAATGTTAAAGTGGATAGATCTATTTCTCCTGTTTCGGAATGTTGTTTTCCCTTTGCTCTAACACCAGAGATTTTATAAAGCAAATTATCGTTACATTTTTCAAGAAAGCTAATGGGTGTTTGAATTCTTACTGTTCCAAGTTCTTTGGTCAAAATGTGGATATTTGCCTTGTCCTTTCCACCGGCATTGATAATTTTTCCGTAAAAGAAAAATTCGGCATCAGCCCAAATGGCTTCTGTTCTATAATATCTTGTTGTTTTATCAATTCTTAGTTCGTTCGTATCGTTGAGCGAAGTTTTAATGTTGAAAACATAGTTGCGTTTTGCAGCAATATCTTGAATGTTCTCAAATGCTTTTGCTGTCTCCAAGTCGAGAAAATCAATATTTTGAACTTGATTAACCTGCCCGATTACTGCATTAAAATCAATGATACATTGAATTGAAGTTGTCAAAATGTGTCTTACAGAACCTTCTTCAATTCTGTAACTTATATTAGGTCTGTTTTTCTTTTCGCCCGGATAAAGTAAGTTTTCGGCATTTTCGAGCATAGTGATAATCTCCCGAATGTCGTAATTATCAGGCGATAGATCTAAGTTTCCCTTTGTACCGGTTATTCTTATCTCTATAAAGCCGATTTTATCCATATCACAAAGATAATACTTAAAAAGATTGTTTGTTCTTTTTTTGTTTTTTTTTGTTCTTTTGCGGACTATATGCTATTTAAAATGGCTTATAACGTTTTTGTGGAAATTCACTAAGAGGATTTGGGGTAAAAAATTTTCATTTTAGGCTGATGCTTTCATACTCCTCTTTGCTCAATGGAAATTCAGGGTCTATGACTTTTACTTCCTCATAACTTAACTCGTAAAGGCGGTAAACCATTAAATTTAAAGAATTTATTTCTTCATTTATTGAATAAAGAGGGTTCTTTGCTTTTAATTTCTCTATTTTTTTGCATAGTTCAACAAATACTGACTGTGTCTCTAAAGTTGCTTTCTTAATAGGTAGTTTCTTTAATTTTTCAATCTTTACCTGAGGGAATACCCTGCCACCTTCCTGTACTTTTTTTCCATATAAATGCCTAATGTAATTGGAATTTAATAGACAACAGAGATATTCATATTTAATTTTGGATTTAAATTCGTTTTTAATTGTTGCCGCCTGAATACTTCGCCCAAACCAAATACCTATTCTGTCTATAACGCTTATTGGAAAAGAGGCAGTTTGTCGCCAAATAAGTTTTGGTTTTATAGAAAAGTAATCTTTATTAAGAATAACGCGTTCGTTCTCAAGTAATCTAATATTGGGTCTTACATATCTATTGGTGCTAGGAGCTATATAAAATTCATTTATATCACTACCTTTCCAATACTCAATGTGGTCGTCATTTTCTTTTTTACCTTCATATAGAAGACGCTTACTCAAATCTGAATTTCCTTTATCACTTAATCCAACATTCACACGCTGATAATTAATACCAGCATCTTTAAAGTCTAAAATTTCTTCCAAAAAAAATTCATTACCCTTATCAATAGAGTTAACAATAGTAAAAATATTACTTTCTGTGCTGTTAAATGCTTCTTGTTTGATCGGTGTAAAAACTAAGTCAATTAAAGAGCCTTTGTACTTGGAATCTTTTGAAATATCACAAAAGTTAATTAAATTATTCGAACTGGTAGCACATTTTATTGATATAATAACTGTTGGAACAGTAACCTCATCAAATACATTTTCCCCTAGATTTATTATTGATTTTATTTGGTATGCAAGAAAAAAATGACGTAAATCTTTGTATCTAGGTTGTAACATAAATGTATTTGGTGTTATATATGATAAAACACCATCTTTCCTCAATAAATATTCAATCCCTTGGTTGTAAAACAATTTATAAATATCCTTAAACCCTTTCGTTGTTTTAGGAAATTTTATTTCATAATACGAAACTAAATCATCAATATTTGCACCATACGGCGGATTTCCAATCACAATATCAAATCCTGCGTTTCCATTGACCAAGTAAGGATTTAAGACTTCGGGAAAATCTAATTTCCAATCGAAATGGACAAAAGGGTCATCAGGGTTTTGTTTGAGTTTTTGCAGTTTGGT
>CAZBPK010000183.1:0-5578 GCA_964493765.1 uncultured Bacteroidia bacterium
CCAAAATGAAAATGCTACGAATACAGGCAGTTTAGAAATAGGACAAGACGACCAAAATGCAGTAATTAACAGTTTCGGAACGAACTTGGTCATTAATTATCATGAAAACAAAAACGTAGATATTTTTGGAAAAACAACAACCAATAAAGGTTTGTTAGCAAAAAATGATAATATCACACAGCCTGTAATAGAAGTAGAAAGTTATGGAAATCATTCTAAAAGAGGAATTTCTATTTATACAGACCATTCAGAATCTAAACCATTATTAATTAGAAACTTATCTAATGACCATGTAATTCCGAATTTTCAAATTTATGGTGATGGTAGAAAAGAATGGTTATCTCCATCTAATAATACCAAAATAATGAGAATTTACAATCCCAATAGGCACACTGCTAAAAAAGATGTTTTTGCGGTATATGGCGACGGAAAAATCTATGGTATAGAAATGCAATTAAAATTAGAAAATCCTTGGGCAGATTATGTATTTGAAAAAGATTATCCTTTAATGTCTTTAACAGAACTGAAAAATTATATAAAAACTTATAAACATTTACACAATATACCCTCTTCAAAAGAAGTAGAAGAGAACGGAATTTTAGTAGGCGAAATGAACAAACTTTTGCTTGAAAAAATTGAAGAATTAACTTTGTATATCTTACAATTAGAAGAACGAATTAAACAATTAGAAAAATGAAAAAGATAAAATTATTGATTTTAATGGGATTATTATTAGGAATCATGGGCTGTAAACATGATTTTGAGGAAGTCTCTTACTGGAGCTGGTACACTAAAGCGGAATTGTTAGGATATTATGGAAATTATGTTCATGGCTCTGAATATCACCCTATAAAACTTACTATTGATGATAAAGATTACAGTTACTTATTGGTTGATTACTATGTAAAATTTGACCATTACTTTGAAGGGCTTGAATTAGATGATAGAAAACATTATGTAGCCAAACAACCTAAATATAATCCCAAGTTGAATGATGATTATTTAAAATTTCCACAAATATCAAAACAGGATTCTTTGAATAAGCATATATGGAAAATTGTATATCTTAAAAAAGGGGAATTACGTGTAAAAAGAGTGAATGAATTAGGTAGTGTTCATAAATTAGAATTTAAAATTATATATAAATAAAAAAATATGAAAACTATAAATGTTTTAATGATTGTAATATTAGGTTTAACTCATGTGTATTCACAAACCCAAGACGTTCAAGAAAATTTACAAAAATATTGGTATTATAAAACTAAATTTTTAAGATATTTTACCAAAGTAGGATTAAGTTCCAATAGTATCACTACAGGTGCTTATGTTTGCCAAGGCAACAATTATACTTATTATAATGACGGTGGATGGAGTTTACCTGCTTCAGAAGTTAATTATGGCGGTGCATATCCACTTTACCAAAATGCCAACATTAGATCTTATAATATGAAATTTGGTGATGGCACTGTATATCTGGGTTTATATATTGGAGTGTTAGCTACCGAATACAGATTACTAAAAAATAATCATCAATATACAGATAGTGTTTTATGGGAATTATATTGTGCTTTAAAAGCATTCGAAAGATTAGATTTAGTAGCAGAAAATTTGAGTTATCCATTTAGAGAGCCTAATTATAATATTTATCAAAGCCATTTTAAATCAAATGGTTTCTTTTTAAGGGATGATGTAAGCAATGAGTTTATAATAAATCATTTTAATGTTCTGGCAAATAATTTAATTAATGATTCATGGAAAGAAAATACTTCTGACTATTTAGGCATGCTTAAAAACATTAATACCAATTCCAATAAATGTACTGAACCTAAAGGAATTGGAAATGATGTGAGTCAAGATCAGTGTATTAATTTATTTTTAGGTTTTGCATTAGTAAAAAGATGTTTAGATGGAAATGAAACCGTAAATGGTGAAAATTTAGTACAATTAGCCAAAAATTATACAGATAGGATTATAAAAAGGCTTTCAACGAATGATTGGACTTTATATTATCCTGAACCACAATTCATAAATTCTAACTATCAAGTAAATCATGCAAATATGAAAGATTTTTCTCATGGTCTTGTAGCTGCCGCAGAATGGATTACAGGAAATGATTATTCCAACTTAAACCCTAAACGTAAAGCATTTTGGTTAAATGCTGATGCTTTATTTATTTTTAGTTCTGATAATGCACACATGGCATTAATTTTAGCAAGTATCTGTGGGGATTGTTGGTCAGGAAATTTGACTAATAAAGCCAGAAGAACTTTCAGAAGAGTTTACAGTAATTCCATTGATTATTATTTAAAATGGAGATTATATCCTTTATTAATTTCTTATTTGCATGGTTATGATCCTAATCATAGTTTTTGGGATTTATCGCAAAATCATCCAAGTTGGGAGGTTAAACAGAATTTTATTCAAAACGTTTATAATGAATTAAATAAGGCGCCATGTTATGGAACAAGAAACCATTCTGGTCCTGCAGAAACCTATTATTCTAATAATGGTTATGTTTCAATTAACGGTTGGAGAGCAGATAGAAAATTTAATAGATTTTTGATAGAGCAAAATAATGGCTCCAGCAATAATACAGCAGAGTATAACGGTCTGGATTTTCGGTTATACCAAAATCTATTTGCCTTGTGGTTGAATGATGGTCAATATGTACCTTATACGATTAATGGATTAAGTCCTGGATATTTTGAGTATGGATATTGGGACGTAGAACATTACAAAATGTCAGGTAAATGGTGTCAGAATGTAAATATTCCATATTTAGGTTTTGGGGGGCAGATACCCGTGCGTCCTAAGGCTTCAAATCATTATCCTGCATACATCAAAGCTAAAAATATCACGGTAGATGGAACAACAAAAATTGGTTTTTGCGAAGATTTTTATGGAAATCCATATCCCGCAAATGTTACCTTGCAATACATGGGAGGCAGAGTAGAACTTCAAACCGGATTTGAATTTAGTGCTTATGCACCCGGCGGTCAAAGTTCTACTTTTCATGTTTTTTCAAGAAATGATAATTATAATGGTATATGGTATTTAGATTTTGAATATCAATGTTCCGACCAAAATAATAAAACCGATACTTGGTTAGAGGAACAAATTGATTTTGACCCAAATGAAGATTATTTTGAGGAAGAAGAAGTACCAACCAACCTCTTAGAAGAAAATTCCCTCCAAATAGTTGAACTTTTTGATACTCCCAAAAATCAAAAGGAATTGATTTCTCAACAGAATACAGACCATCAAGAAGTTTTATATGTATATCCCAATCCTACAACCGGTCAAATTTTTATTCAAGGAATAGAAAATTTGGAAATAGAAGTTCATAATTTATTAGGTAAAACCGTAATTAACAAGCAAATTTATCAAGAACCATTGGATATTAGTCATTTACCAAATGGAACTTATTTATTGACCATTTTTTATCAAGGAAAAATTAAACATTTAAAAATTGTAAAAATATGATAAAAATCCTTTTCATTTTGATATTCAGCATTGTACAACATGTAGTAGTATATGCAGGAGTAGTACCCAGTGCTACTCCTGAAAAAAATCAAAAGATGTTTAATCCATTGCCCCAAAATACCCATGCTAAAAAAAAGAAGGGATTAACATTAAAAAAATTGAAAAGTGAATATCCTAAAAGTATTAAAATACTGACTAATATTCATTTTTATTGGCATATAGTTTATAGAATATGGTTAAGATTTACTTATTTTTTTACCATCGGATTTAAAACCTTTCAAATTATTCCTAGTGAAGGTAAGTTAATAAATCTCTTATTTTTAAACCCAGTATCAAGAGCTTTCATTATAATAAGTTTTATTTCCTTAATGATATTAAAAATCATTCTGTCTTATAAAGTTGGAGCTTATAATGAAGATAATCGTAAATTTTATACTTCATGGATTTTTGGCATTATGTTAAGTTTGATAATGTTAGTTATAAACTATATCACAAAATGGGGAAATTACATGTACTCAAACGCTATATTCATGGGAATTATTCTCATTTATTTACTGATAACGCACTTATGGTTATTTCCCAGATGGAAAAGAAAAGGTTTGATATAAAATAAGTATTAATTTTTATTAAAATTTAAGAATACCCATCCAAAATGATGGGTATTCTTTTTTCTTACATATAAAGTTCTGGGCGTGTCCCTTCGCTAATGCTCAGGGTCGGGCTGCTTCGGGCTTCGCTAACGCTTCGGCAATCCTTTTTCGTTTTTGTGTAGCGACAAGGCATGCCTTTTCGCTACTATGTGCCCTTCGCATCCCTCACGCTTAAATTATCATGCTTTGCATCAATAGATTTGTGTTTATTCGTGTAATTCGTGGTTATATTTTTTCAATTTCTTCTAATGAAAATCCTGTTTTCTCTGAAATAATTTTCCAATCCACATTCATAGATTTCAAAAATTTTATAGTTTCTATCAATTTCATTCGCTCTTCCTCTACTCTTTTCTTTTCTTCCTCTAACAAACGCTCTTTTTCCTCTGCTCTTTTCTTTTCTTCCTCTGCTCTTTTTTTTTCTTTTTCTACACGCTTCTTCTCTTCTTGTAACTGATTATAAAGCTCTTCCTTCGTTTCTTCTCTTATCCTTAACTCCTCTAAAAAATCTTCCTCCACCTCCATCAACTTCTGGGTCTCTACATCCTTAGATAAATATACCAATCTTCTCAATATACTGTAATGACTTACAGGAAATTCACTTTCCTCAAATTCTACAAATCGCATCATAGCTACATCAAAAATACTCAGTACCTTCTCTAAATCCGTTTTTTTACCTTTCTTTTTCTTAATTGCTGGTATCTGTATCACTATCGCATCATGACTTATTCCTTCTATAAATGGCTCTTTTTTCTCTAATATCTCATTAGTTCCATGTACTAAATACTGCCTTTTAACTCTAATGATAGGAATTTCATCATGTACTTCTAAATGGTGACCAAGAATATAAATGGTAATAATCGGTATGGGTTGATTACCGTTCATGTTGTCTTTGTTCGCATATTGATTACCAATGTATCTTCTAAATCTAAACGTTTGATGATGAAATTTGATTTTTTGTAGTTCAATCAATACAATTAAATCAGAGCCATCTTCAAGTTTGATTTTGGCTTTAAAGTCTATACGATAAATAGAAAATAGTTCTCTATCACTGTGGTATTCTTGGGGTTTAAACTCTAATTCAAGGACTTCCATTTCTAAAATGGAGGCAATGAGGGTTTTAGCAGCTTCTAAGTCTTGCATCAAACCTTTAAAAACCACGTCATAAATAGGGTTAGGAATTCTGATGAGCATATTGGCAAAAATAATCAGAAAATGAATAAGTTAAAAAAATCCTTTGGTTAAGGACAGGAGAAAAAAGTTTCATATTGATAAAAAATTTTTTTAAAAAATCTTGACAACTTTATAAAAATTTTTAATATATTTGCCAATAAGATAATTAAATTTTAAAGCAATATGAAAAAGAGTGGCAAATTATCAAATTTTCAAAATGGGGGGGGGGGTAATTACAAAATTATTAATTATTCCCACTATGATTTGTAATTTTA
>CAZBPK010000184.1:0-29337 GCA_964493765.1 uncultured Bacteroidia bacterium
AAAATAAATTGGTTATTAAAAAACTCAAAAAAAAATTTTGGTCTTATTTTTGAATTTAAATTTGCAAAAAAGTTTTATTATGATTAAAATTCTTATTACATTTTCATTCATTGTTGCATTTTCTTTAAAAGCACAGCTTAATAATCGTGAAGTAATTGATAAAATGATTCATGCTTCACAACAGATAAAAACTTTAAAATATTCCATGAAAAAATGGGAAAGAATTGATGGGAAAATGGAATATGGATATTTAATGTGTAAACTTCAAAGAAATCCTTTAAAAATTTATATTTACAATCATACACCGAATCCAGGAGCTGAAGTTTTGTATATTGATGGCAATAGAACTGCTTTAGTGAATCCTAATAAATTCCCTTATGTCAACTTAAATTTAGATATTGATGGATCTTTACTTAGAGATAAACAACATCATAATGTCATTTCTTCTGGTTTTGATTATATGGCAGAGCTTTTAATCAATGCCAAAAAGAAATTTGCAAACGATATAGATAAAAATTTGAAGTTAGAAGGTAGTATTAAATGGAATAACCAAGATTGTTACAAAGTGGTTATGGAAAATACCCGTTATGAAATTCAATCTTACACAATGCAACCTAATGAAACTGTTTTACAAGTTGCAAAAAAATTATATGTTTCTGAACATAAAATTGTAGAACTGAACAAAGGTATAGTTTCTGACCCTCTAAGCAAAGCACCCGGAAAAACCATAAAAGTACCCTCCGATTATGGAAAAAGAATTGTTCTTTATATTAATAAAAATAACTTTTTACCAATTGTACAATTTGTATATGATGAAATTGGATTATTTGAGCAATACGAATATTACGACTTGGAAATTAACCCTAAATTCCCTGAAAAAGAGTTTACTAAAGAATTTGAAGGTTATAAATTTAAATAATTAGACATAAATTTTTGGTAATTCCAATAAAGTGTATTAACTTCGCAGTTCTAAACATAAATTTATAACCATGAATAATAATTTATTTGACCAAGCAAAAGAAGTTATTGAAGCGGGTATTACCCAATTAGGAATTGACTTAAATGATTGTAAAGGAAATGGACCTTACGATTGGAAACTTAAAAGAGGTTCAGCAAAAATTACTGTTTTAGTAAAAGAAAATGAGGAAGGTGTTTTATTAGTCATTTTATCTCCTATTATGCTATTACCTGCCGATAATCAAAAAGAATTAGCATTAGAGTTACTGAGTCTTAATCACTTGTTCGTTGGAGTTTCATTTACCTTATACGAAGGTTTAATATGTGTTGTTTCTACAAGATATGTTGAAGGTTTAAATTCTAAAGAATTTATTGATTTGGTAACCTACCAAAGTTCTGTAGCTGACCATTTTGACGACATTTTAGTAGAAAAATATAAAGGAGAAAGAATCTCTGATATATAATTAAATTCTTTAAAAATTGAAAAATTGCAAGTATTAAAATAAATACTTGCAATTTTTTTTCATTAAATTTGGCTCTTTTTTTAACTCAGATATAAATTTACTTTGAATAATGAGAATCGCCTTTATTCTAATCATTACTTTTTACACTTTTTCTTGTATTCATGCACAAAATCACTTCTTTATTGATTTTACACAGGTTTATAATGACCAAGTTACTGTAAAATGTGAAATAAAAAAATCCTATAAAGATAGTATTGACTTCCATTTTCCAATGACAATCCCCGGAACTTATGATATTCTAAATTATGGAAAATACATTGAAGGTTTTACGGCTTTAAATCATGAAATTCAAAATCTTAAAGTCAAAAAAATTAGTATCAATTCTTACAGAATTTACCAGCCTGAAAACTTAAAAGAAATTGTTTACAAAGTAAATGATACCTTTGATACTCTGGTAAAAGAAAATAAAATTTTTGAACCTGCAGGAACGAACATTGTTGCAGGAACGAACTTTTTAATTAATGGAGGAGGTTTTTTAGGCTTTTTTGATAATGAAGAAAATCAAAATTTTACATTTACCATTAATATTCCTGATTCTTTAGATGCTTTTAGTGCTTATCCCTCTCAAAAATTAGAAGCAAAAAAAGATAAAATGTACCGTTATGAATACAGTAATTATCACGAATTTATTGATCATCCTATTCTCATTGCACTGCCTGATACTGCTGAATTTTTGGTCAATAATACTAAAGTTGTGATAGCCTGCTATCATGAAAAAGGATTTAAAGTTGCCCAAAATACAAAAACTCAATTGGAAAAATCTTTAAAAGCTATTGGTAATTTTTTACCACAACTTCCTGTTAATCAATATGTATTTTTGATTTATTTAAGTGATTTTGAAAATGAGATGACGCTATTACGTTCTAAAGGAAAATTTTTTAAAAAATTAAGTTTAGCTTTAAAATTGCAAGGTCTCGGATTTGGTGCTTTAGAACATGGAACTTCTTCTGTTTACTACTTATTTGATGGCGGAAATCAAGAGTTTATCAGAGAATTACAAGGTGTCGCGATACATGAATTTTTACATATCGTTACCCCATTAAGTTTGCACACCGAACCCATTGGTAATTTTAATTATATCCAACCTCAGTTTTCTAAACATTTATGGCTATTTGAAGGATCAACAGAATATCATTCCGGAATTGTTCAAATTCAAAATGATTTATTGAGTTTTGAAGCTTTTTTTGACGATTATGTGCAGAGTAAACTATTAAATGCAAAAAAATTTCCCATAAAGAAAATGAGTTTTACAGAAATGAGTAAAAATGTAATGCTTCCTAAATATCAAAAGCAATATACGCAAGTTTATGAATTAGGAGCTATGTTATGTATGGCTTTAGATATAGAAATTATCAATTTAACCAAAGGTCAAAAGACGCTCAAAACAGTTATTTTAGAACTGTTAAATAAATATGGAAAAAATCAAAATGCTCCTGAAGAAAGGCTCATTAAAGATTTTGTAGATTTAGTACATCCAGATTTACAAAAATTCTTTGATAAACACATTTTGGGCAAGGAATATCCTAATTTTGAATTTTTTTTAAAAAAAGTTGGAATTATTTATGATAAAGTAAACTATCCAAAAATTCCAATTGTAATACAAAATGGGGAAATTGTTAAAGTGGAAAACAAAGAATATGCAATGTTTCAAGAAGGTGACCAAGTTACACGCAAGTCAATTAATGAAGCTTGTTACGATAAAAATGGAAATTTATTGCCTGATGGTAGTTTAACATTCGTAAATGTAATAAGAAAGGATAAAGCAGAGAAGATTGAATTTAAAGTAAAAACAGCACAAGGAAACTATGGGTTTCAAAAAAATCCTAAAGCTACTGAAGAAGAAATTCGTTATAGAAAAATCTGGATAGGACAGTAATATTCCCTACAATTTTTGAAAAAAAATTAGAAACAATTTTTGGAATTGATTTTCAAAAGTTTTTATATTTGCGAAAAAATTAGAAAAAAATGGTAAAACATTCTATAGTATTTATATTGTTTTCATTTATCGTTATTACAGGTTGCCAAAAAGTTGAAGAACAACAAAACAATCAATCTTTAATACAAACTGAAAAAGAAGTTAACAACGCCACCAATAGCAAACAAGATTCACAAACTGAAGGTACTGGAGATACAAAGGTTACGAAAATTGAATTTGAAAAAGATAATCATGATTTTGGATTAATCAAAGAAGGTGAAAAAGTAAGCCATGTATTCAAATTTAAAAATGTTGGTACGGAGCCTTTAGTAATAAAAAATGTTAAACCTGCTTGTGGTTGCACAACTCCTGACTGGACAAAAGACCCAGTACCTCCCGGAGGTGAAGGAAAAATTGAAGTTTCTTTTGATTCTCAAGGAAGAACTGGAATTCAAAATAAGTCTGTTGAAGTATTTGCTAATACAGATCCGGAAGTCCATACTTTAAAATTTAAAGGAGAAGTTAAAAAATAACTTCTAGATACTTTTCTTCTATGAGTTTTTAGAAAACCATCATCCACATTTATTTTTGTCAAATTTTTTTAACAAGTGAACAATTTTTATGGAAAATTCTGAAACAAAAGAAACAAAGTTTGTTCATTTTCAGAAGTTAATAAAAAAAGTTAATCGCTTAAAAAACAATTATTTAGAACTTATTGATGAAAATAGATTGTTAAAAATTCAGTTAGAAGAAAAGGAACAAGAATTGGAAAATCAAAAAAATTATTCAAAAAAATTAGAAATTGAACTAAAAGTTCGTAATTTAGCACCTCAATCAGGTGTATCTGAAAATCAACAACAATACATTAGTGAATTGTTGAAGGATATAGATGCTTGTTTAAGTTTGTTGGAAAATACTGAATAAATTATGAATTCTAGTGAGTTTTTAATGGAATTAAATTTAGGAAAAAAAGTTTTATCCTTAAAAGCTCGTGATGAAAATCATAGTTTGTTATTCCGGCAGGCAGAAGCAAGGATAAACCAAAAAATGGATTATTACAAAAAAAAATATAATATAAACGACGAATCTACTTTTTACTTAATGATTTGTCTAGACTTTGTAACAGATTTGATTCAATCTGAAAATGAATTGAAACTATATCAAAACCATTTAGATAGTTTATCCTTAGAATTAGAGCAGGCCTTAATTCTTAGCCTTCATCATGAAAATTTAACTGATGATAATGACCTTGATATTCAGGAAATTACTGAATGAATTAACCTTAAATTAAAAAAATGATGGAAATCGTTACAGGAATTATTGGGCTTATTATAGGCTTTATTGTTGGTAGATATTTACTGAATAAAATATTTCAAGATTTAGAAGTTAAAGCAGCTGAAAAAGCAAATAGCATCCTTAAAGAAGCTGAAATCCATGCTGAAAACTTAAAAAAAGAAAAACTCTTAGAAGCAAAAGAAAAAATTCAAGAGTTGAAAGCTCAATTTGATGCTGATGAATTAGAAAGAAAAGAAAAACTTCAATCTGCAGAAAATCGTGTTAAACAAAAAGAATCTTCCTTAAATCAAAAATATGAGCAACATAAAAAAGATCAAGCTCAGGTTGAATTAGCAAAAAAAGAATTAACCACTTTGTTAGAATCCAATAAATCTAAAGAAGAAGAATTAAAATTGTTAAGTTCCCAAGTCAAAACGCAATTAGAAAAAATTGCAGGAATGACCCAAGAAGAAGCTAAAAATGAGTTAATTTTCAATATTGTAGAACAAGCTAAATTAGAGGCTCAATCACAAATGAAAGAAGTGATTGAAAATGCTAAATTAACTGCCAATAAAGAAGCAAAACGTATTGTTATTCAAACTATTCAAAGAACAGCTGCTGAGCATGCCATTGAAAACTCTGTAACCGTTTTTAACTTAGAAAGTGATGAAATTAAAGGAAGAATTATTGGTAGAGAAGGAAGAAACATTCGTGCATTAGAAGCCGCTATAGGTATTGAAATCATCGTTGATGACACACCCGATGCGATTATTTTATCAGGTTTTGACCCTATTCGAAGAGAAATTGCACGTTTATCGCTACATAAATTAGTAGCTGATGGACGTATTCACCCCGCTAGAATTGAAGAAGTTGTTGCAAAAACTACTAAGCAACTTAATGAGGAAATCATGGAAGTAGGAGAAAGAACTGTTTTAGATTTGGGTATTCATGGCTTACATTCCGAATTAATTCGTATGGTAGGAAAAATGAAGTATCGTTCTTCTTATGGTCAAAATTTATTACAGCATAGCCGTGAAGTAGCTAATTTATGTGCAATTATGGCATCAGAATTAGGTCTTAATCCTAAATTAGCCAAACGAGCAGGTTTACTTCATGATATTGGAAAAGTTCCTGATGACCAATCCGAAATTCCTCATGCTATTTTGGGTATGCAATTAGCTCAAAAATTTAAAGAAAATGCAGAAGTATGTAACGCAATTGGTGCTCACCATGATGAAATTGAAATGACTTCTCCAATTTCTGCGATTGTTCAAGCTTGTGATGCTATCTCAGGTTCTAGACCTGGGGCAAGAAGGGAAATGGTAGAAACCTACATCAAAAGACTTAAAGATTTGGAAGCGATAGCCTCTTCATATAATGGTGTTTCTAAATCTTATGCTATTCAAGCGGGTAGAGAATTACGCGTTATTGTTGAAAGTGAAAAAGTTACTGATGAACAAGCTGATGTAATTGCTTTTGATATTGCTAAACGTATCCAAACAGAGTTGCAATATCCTGGACAAATTAAAGTAACTGTAATTAGAGAAAAACGTTCAATATCTTATACAAAATAAACTAAAAGCAGGCTTTGAAAGCCTGTTTTTAGTTTCATAGTTTATTCACCTTTTCATTAAAAAAATTTCTATATTTTTGTTTTATGCATCAAAAATTCTTTATTGCAACTCATAATCCCAAAAAACTTCAAGAATTTACTCAAATCTTAGGCAATGAAGTTGAACTGTTGAGTTTCTTAGATATTCCTGTTCAAGACGCAGAAGAAACCGAGCTTACTTTAGAAGGAAATGCAATTTTAAAAGCAAAATCCTATTTTGCCCAAGTGAATATCCCTTGCATAGCAGACGATACGGGTCTAGAAGTGGAAATTTTAAATGGCGAACCAGGAGTGTTTAGTGCTAGATATGCAGGAGAACCCTCTGATAGTCAAAAAAATATTGAAAAATTAATTTCCAAACTTCAAGAAAAAAAGGCATTCCATTCGGAACAAAGAAAAGCTCAATTTAGAACTGTTATCGCCCTTTTTGATGGTAAAAATATTCATACTTTTGAAGGTATTATTAAAGGGCTAATTACCTTAGAACCTAAAGGGAATCAAGGATTTGGCTATGACCCAATTTTTATTCCAGATGGATATTCACAAACTTTTGCCGAAATGAAATCTGAACAAAAAAATAAAATTTCTCACAGAGGATTAGCCTTACAAAAATTAAAAAATTTTTTAACTTTGCATTCCTAATAAAATGCAACCGATTAAACCATTAGTAGTGGGAATAGCTGGAGGGTCAGCCTCTGGAAAAACTTTTCTTTTGAATAGTATTGCTAAATCATTTAGTAATCAACAAGTTACAATTATATCCTTAGACAATTATTACAAACCCAAAGAACAACAAACTGTTCAACCCGATGGAACTATTAATTTTGACCATCCTAATGCCTTAGATTTAGACAAGTTTTATCATGACTTGCTCCATCTTTTAGAGGGTAATGAATTAAAAATTAAAGAATATCACTTCAATAATCCCAATAAACCTGAAACCTGGATTTCTTACAAAATTGCTCCCATTGTTGTACTAGAAGGATTATTTGTTTTTTATAAAAAAGAAGTACGTAAATTATTAAATTTAAAAGTTTTTGTAGAAGCAGAAGAGCACATTAAACTAATACGACGTATTGCAAGAGACCATCAAGATAGAGGGTATTCTTTAGATAATATTTTAGAACAATATGAAAACCATGTAGTTCCTATGTATCGTCAATTTGTGGAACCTACCAAACAATATGCAGATTTAATTATCCAAAATAATACCCGAGAAATTCCTTATGGAGTAGAGGTAGTGGTAAATCATTTGAAATTTTACCTTAATTCTCAAAATTTTGAATGAATTTAAACTGGACTATTGCTTTTCCTAAAGCTCTTTTTCCGTTTCAATTTTCTTATCAAACCCGTTTTTTTTTAATAGGCTCTTGCTTTACAGAGCATATTGGAAATTATCTCAAAAATTCAAAATTTCAAGTACTTCAAAATCCCGCAGGCATTTTATTTGACCCTCATTCTATTGCTTATCATTTAGAGCATTGGTCTAAGGAAAATTATCCCTCTAAAGAAGAATTTTTTTATTTCAACGAACTTTGGCATCATTGGAAATTTCATACCCAATTTTCTTCTATAAACCTTGAAAATAGCTATCAATTACTTTTAGATTCCACTAAAGTTACTATTCAACACTTAAAGCAAACTGATTGGCTAATTATAACCTTAGGGAGCTCTTACTCTTATCAATTATCAGCCAAAATTCCTGATGAGCATCTTCAAAAATATGGGATAAACTACCCGGTAGCCAATTGTCATAAATGCCCTAATCCATGGTTTCATAAATATTTAACCTCAAGCCAAGAAACTTTTGAGTTACTGAATCATGCTTTTGAACAAGTAAAAAAAATCAATCCTAAAGTACAATTTTTGGTGAACATAAGCCCGGTTAGGCATCTTAGAGATGGAGTAATTGAAAATAACCGAAGCAAAGCTCGTCTCATTGAGGCTACTCATCAATTGGCAGAAAGCCGTAATGATACTTATTATTTACCTTCTTACGAAATTGTCATTGATGTATTAAGAGATTATCGGTTTTATGATATAGACAAAGCTCATCCTAACTACGAAGCAACGCAATGGGTAATTCAGTATTTTATAGAAAACTATTTTTCTAAAGAAACTCAAGAACTTATAAAAGAGGTACAAGAAATTCAATTAGCTTATCAACATCAACCCAGAAATCCAGAAACTCAAGCTCATTTAAAGTTTTTAGATACTTACTACCAGAAAACTTTATCAATTCAAAAAGTTTTACCCTTTTTAAATTGGGAACATGAATTAGAATATTTTGGGAGCCATAAGAAATCATAATTGAAATACCCAAACTTGGATTTAATTCTCTTGTTTCACAGTCTTAAACATTGTTAAATTTGTTAAATTACAGAAATCTTTATAATTTTACCAAAATTTCTTGAATGCCTTATAAGAGAGAAAATTTACGTGAAAAAATTGTTTTTATAACGGGTGCGACCAGTGGAATTGGTGAAGCTTGTGCAAGAGCTTTTGCTGAATTAGGCTGTAAGCTTATTATCACAGGGCGACAAGTTTTTAGATTACAAATTTTGGCTTCTGATTTAATGGCTTATGGTTGTTCTGTTTTATTTTTTGAATTAGATGTAACCAAAAAACAATCCATTCAAAATTTTATAGAACAACTTCCAGAAGATTGGAAAAATATTGATATTTTAATTAACAATGCAGGTCTTGCTTTGGGTTTAGAGCCTTTACAAGAAGGAAACATAGAAGATTGGGATACCATGATTGATACGAATGTAAAAGGTTTACTGTATATAACACGTCATATTGTTCCTTGGATGATTGAAAGGCAAAAAGGACATGTTATAAACATTGGGTCATTAGCTGGCGTTGGTGCTTATCCTAACGGTGCCGTATACTGTGCATCTAAAGCCGCTGTTAAAACCTTAACCGATGGTTTACGTATGGATTTAGTGCATACTCCTATTCGTGTTACCAATATTCAACCAGGTTTAGTGGATACCAATTTTAGCATGACTCGCTTTCATGGTGATAGAGAACGTGCAGAAAGAGTGTATAAAGGTTTAGAAGCTTTAAATGCAGAAGATGTTGCTGATATTATTGTCTATGTAGCCACTGCCCCTAAACATGTCCAGATTGCAGAAATTACCGTTATGCCCACTCAACAGGCTTCAAGCCAAGTTATTCATAGAAAACTCAAATGAATAATGGTTATATCGTTACAGGTATTCACACTAACGCAGGAAAAACCTTTGTTTCGGCTGTAATTTTAGCGGGTACAAACTATGATTATTGGAAACCCATTCAAACAGGAATAGCTACAGAAACTACTGATTCCCAATGGCTTAAAAATATTTTGGAAAATAACATTTATTTCCACCCAGAAAGATACGCATTACCTTTACCCGCTTCTCCCAATATTGCCGCAGACGCAGTAAATATCACCATTTCTATTAATGACTTTGTTTTACCCTCTTCAAATAATCCAATTTTAGTGGAAGGTGCTGGAGGGTTATTAGTTCCTATCAATCAACAGCATTTGCTCATTGACTTATTTCAAAAATTGGATTTACCACTGATTTTAGTATCCGATTTATATCTTGGTGCCATTAATCATACCTTACTCTCCATTGAAGCTTTAAAGTCTCGTAAAATGAATATCAAAGGAATCATTTTTAACAAAACCGAAGACATTCCTGCCATGAAAATTATTGAACATTACAGCGGTGTTAAAAACTTAGGATTTATTCCTAAACTTGAAAAAATAGATTTTTCATCTTTAAAAACTGCATTTAATCAATATTTAAGTGAAATTTAATTTAAAGAATTTGGGCGTGTCCCTCACTTCGTTCGGGTCGGGCTTGCTACGGGTTTCACTTCGTTTCAGCAATCCTTTGCCTGCTCAATATTTCGCAGCCAAAGGCAGTGCCAAGCCCTTCGCATCCCTCACGCTTGAAACAGGTTTCCATTACCCCAAAAATAGATTTTTCTTACCAAAACAATAAGTGTAAACCCAAAAAATTGTAATTTTGAATTATGAAAAAAACGTTTTTATTCCTTTCCTTGAGTTTTCTTATGACTCAATTATTCGGGCAAGAAGTTGAAAAACTTTCTCAAAAAGTTAATTCTGAATATTTTGAATTAGCTCCTTATATCACTCCAGACGGCAAAAGATTATATTTTGTGAGAAGAGGGCATCCTCAAAATACCAAAATTGAATTAACCCCAAGAGCTGAAGATATTTGGTATAGTGATTTTGTAAATGGGCAATGGAGTGAAGCTGTTCACATGGAAAAACCCTTTAACCAAGCTAAATATAACGCCATTGTTTCCTCAACCGCAGACGGAAACCAAATATTTGTTGGGGGTTTTTATGAAAATGGCTTCTACACAAAAAAAGGTTATAGCGTTTCTCAATATACTAAAGACGGTTGGTCTGTACCCAAAGGAATTAATATTCAAGATTACGAAAACATGTGTAAAGGTGATTATATCAGTGAAAGCTTTTCTGCGGATGGAACCATTTTAATCATGAGTTTTAATGAAAAAGGAACTGAAAATATTAACGATTTGTATGTTAGTTTTAAAACAGAAAATGGCTATACAAGACCCAAAAAACTTCCTTCTACTATTAATACAGAGTTTGGAGAAGGAACACCATTCTTAGCTCCAGATAACAAAACTTTATATTTTGCTTCCAATAAACCCGGCGGTTTAGGTGGTTATGATATGTATATGACACGACGTTTAGATGATAGTTGGGAAAAATGGTCTGAACCTGTGAATTTAGGTACTCCCGTAAATTCTGAAAGTAGTGAAGCCTTTTTTACCATTCCCGCAAAAGGCGATTTCGTTTATTTTGTTCGTGTTTTTGACAATCATTCTGATATTGTTAGAACTAAACTCAAAAAAGAACTATTACCTACTGCCGTTACTATTGTAAAAGGAAAAGTAATTCCTGACGCTCCTGTTAACTTTGAAAAAGTAAAATTGGTTTATTTTGATTTGAATATTAAAAAAGAAACCAAAGTTGATGTTAACCCTATAACAGGCGAATATCAAATTGTTTTACCTTCAGGAGTATTTTATGGTTTCAAAGCTGAAGCTCCAGGATTTTATCCCGCTAGCCAAAATATTGACCTCAAAAAAAGCCAAGAATATAAAGAAGTTATTGTGGATATTCTCATTAAAGAAATCAAAGCAGGGAAAACCTTTGTTATTAATAATGTATTTTTTGATTTTGCAAAAGCTGACTTGAAACCAGAATCCTTCTACGAACTAGACCAAATTGTAACTATCTTAAAAGAAAACCCTCAATTTAAATTGGAAATTGCTGGACACACCGACAATGTAGGAACAGACGAAACCAATATGACATTAAGCCTAAATCGTGCTTCTGCTGTTGTGTTTTATTTAGTTTCCAAAGGAATTAACAAAGATAGATTAGTTGCTAAAGGTTACGGAAAATCAAAACCTGTTGCAGACAACACCACAGACGCAGGAAGACAAAAAAACAGAAGAGTAGAATTTAAAATTTTATAGCATTCATCAATTTACATCCTTTGGCTACAAATAATATGTAGCCAAAGGATACCCAATATTTAAAACAATAAAAAAAGTAAATATACTGAACGTTGGAGGAAATTATGAATTTGAACTTTTAAGAAAATTAGTAGCATCAATCTTCCCTATTCCTAATTATTAATTCTTTAACATTTCTTCTCGATTCTTAATATAAAAATCAAAATAATCTTTCATTTTCTTTTGACCGTAAGCTAAACGAAAATTAGCCATCGTCATAAAACATATAGATTCATTAGGATTGTCTCCTAACCAATTTTTGAATTTTTCTTCTGATTTAATTAATTGGATATATCTATCAGCTTCTTTGAGCGTGGGGAAGGTCTGTACTTGCCCTAAATGATGTGTGCCTTGGTAACTAAAAACTAATGAACTTAAATTGGCTTCTGAAAAATTCGCTTTATTAAAATTAGAAATTTCTACTTTTAATTCGTTTAAATTAACTTTTTTCTGGTCAATAAAAAAGATTACATAAATCTGCTCTTTGGGTTTGACATCTTTATTAAAAGCGATAGTTTTTTCATCATTAGGATTATTTTGAGGGTCAAAAGTATTGTTATTATTAGTAGTATTGGCATTAGGGTCTTTACCATCCATCAAAGCTAAAGTTTTTTTTGCGGTATTAGCGGTGGGGTCATCAGGGTAATTTTTAACTAAATACTGTAAACCACTTTTTAAACTATCTTTTTGTCCTAAATAACCATAACTCATAAATTTCATATAGAAAAGTTTGGGAGTTAGATAATTAGTGGGGAAAGATTTTAAAATATGATTGGACATATTGATGGTAATTTGGTATTGTTGATTATTATAAGCTCCTACCACGCCATTATAAGCTTCTAGAAATTCTTGGGGTAAAGCATTGGCTTCTAGAATTTTTTCTCCCCTTACTAATTTATCAAAATCGGAATTGGGGTAATTTTGGGTAATCAAATTTTTATAATAATTGGCTTCTGAAGGCTGATTGATTTTATTAAGCAGGGTATAAAGAGAATAAGCGGCTTTTGGTATATAATCAGAGTTCGGAAATCTTTGGATAAGGGTTTTCCAGTTAGAAATAGCCGAATCAGGAACGTTTAATTTATAGGCATAGATATTTCCTAGTTCAAAATAGGCTTCTTGAATTTGTTTATTTAAAGCTATTTTAGCGGAGTCTGTTTTAGGAATATTTTTTAAATAGGCTTCACGAGCCTTTTTAGGGTCACTTAAATCGGCAACGGTATTATTATTGTTTTCGTCCTCGGGGTTATTATCAAAAGTTTGTTCTTTATTGCTTCTACGCCAATTGTCTTCATTTTTTCTATCGCCCCAAAATCTTCTAAATTCAGTTTTTCCTGAAGCAACAATTTGCTGATTATCAAAATAAAAGCCCGCAGCATTAGGCTGGTTAATATCTCGCATATAATCCATATTATTGGCAGCTGCCTGCTGCTGTTTCTCTTGAATTTCTTTTTTCTTTTTTTCTTGTTCAATTAAATTATCAATATATTGATTGAGTTGTTCTTCGGATAACTTGCTTAAAGCCAATAAAGAATCATTACGTTGAATGGTTTGGGTATATTTTACGTAATCTTTTAGAACTGCTGAAACGGTTTTAATTTCATCGTAGTAAGGGGATTTATTGGTAACGGTAGTAGCCGCAGTATCGTAATAACTCTGGGCTAATTGGAAGTTTTTGTCTTCAAAATAAAGTTTTCCGAGTGCATAATAAGAAAGAGATTTTTGGGACGTGTTGGATTTACTGGATTGTGTAGAAAGTTTTAAGTATTCAATGGCTTTATCTTTGTTTTTTTGTTTGAGTTCAAGCATGGCTAGTTCATAATAAATTTGGTCTTTAAATTCTTCATATTTTACATCTTTGGCTAATTTTTTGAAGGCTTTAGCTTGCTCAGACATATCAGAACCTTCTGGTAAATATTTTACATTCACTTTGTTTACATTCACTAAAGCATTAAAAACCATTTGGTTAGATGGGTTCATACGAACCACTTTTTGGAAGTTTTCTATAGATTGGGGATAAGCGCCTTTGGCTTCATATAATTGCCCAAGCAAATAATGAATTTTGGCTTTTTCTTTTTTGCCTTTTTGGTACATTAAAGCATCTTCTAGGGCAATAATGGCTTTGTCCAAGTCTTTATCATAAATGGAAAGCATAGCATAAATTTTTTGAGCTTCTGCTTGTATTTTGGGTTTAATACTAACTTCTTCTTTAAACATTTTGTCTAAAGTTTGTTTTGCTCCGATGGCATTATCATTGGCTAATTGGGTTTTTGCTAACCATAAATAGGCTTCTGGGCGATTTTTAGATTTCGGAAAAGCTGTTAAAACATAACTAAAGTTTTGTTGGGCTAATATGTAGTTTTGTTTCGTAAACCAAGCTTTACCTATTAAAATCCGAGCGTCATCTACCCAGTTGTTGTATTTAAAAATCCAATCCACCAAAGGCTCTTGGTCTTTTTTCTTTCTATGTTTAAAAATAATGACATCACATTTTTTGACTACTTCATCAAAATCCGCAAATCCGCTTTTGGCTTCTTCTAAACTAGGAATTCCTAGTGTTAAAAAAGAACCATCTTCAGGAACTTTAAAGTTACTTTCGGTTTTTTTGGTGCCTTCTTTATATTTAATTCTTGCGTGATAATATCCATTAAAAAACGAAGTAAAATTACGGTAGGTTCTACCCATAGTGTTCCCCTTCTTTGGATTACAAGAACTAATCCATAATGCAGAGAATATAAAAGCTACAATAGATAGATACTTCAAAACTTTCATTCAAAAATAAAAACAAAGTTACAAACTTTTCATTAATAAACGAAAATCATGAGTTTTTAGTATTTTACGAATTTTTTGACCAAGAATTTTCCTTGAAACTCAAAGACTATTGCATAAGTTCCTGCACTGAGTTTACTGATATCTGCTTGAATGATGTTCAGTCCTTTTTCACCGAAGTCGTCTTTAAGGGTGGTTACTATTTGCCCTATTTCATTGATAATTTGAATTCTGACAATATCATTAGCAGGTAGAATATAAGGAATGGTCAGGGATTGAGAAGCGGGATTGGGATAAGGATTCTGAATATAAAAATCATCATTCAAGGATTTGCAAATATCGTTGTCTTCGGGATATACGTCTTGTAAGTCATTGGGTAAAATACCTGATACACAAATATAAGTTAATTTTTCGTAAGGGTTTGTTAGGATATTGGCTTTAAAAATATATTCTTCAATGGCTCCTGGCGCTAAGTTCCCTAAATAAAATTCACGATTAGCAATTTCTTGCCCAAGTCTTACAAACATAGTTGCTTTGTATACAGGAACGGTAGATTTGTTTTTAATTTTTACACTGACAGTTAAAATGTCGGCACTATCAAGAAGTGTCTGTAAATCTAGTACGGCAATATCCATGATAGTATCCACAGGCAAAACTACTATGACGGATTTTTGAACCGTATCTACACAGCCCGAATCGTGCATCGCAATTAAAGTAACGGTATAAGTTCCTGGAACTTCAAATTTCAAATTAGGAACCGTATCCGTAGAAATCCAGGTTGCCGAATCACTTCTTAACCATAAATAATGATGGGCATTTTGGGATAAATTGTTTATCGTAACGTTTTGAACAGTCAAGAATGTATCTTGGGTAAAAACAAAGTTTGCTCGGGGCTGTTGATAAAAATATAAGGTATCATAAACTGTCGCAGAGCATCCTGATTGAGTGGTAACCGTTAAACTTATAATATGAGTTCCTGTATCAGGATATTGATATTCAAGAATGGGATTCGTAGAGAACATTCCATTGCCTAGATTCCAGTAACGAGAAACTATGGTATCTAATGCCGATGAACTAGAAGTATCTATTAAAGTAAAAGTTTTTTGGTTACAATATAAATTTTGTTGAATAAATCCTACGGTAGGCGTAGTTCCTACAATTACTGGTAAAGAAATAGAAGCCGTGCAATTGGTAGTAGTAACGATGGTTAAGGTTACATTGTAATTTCCTGGGGCAGTGAAAGCATGATAAATATTTTTTTGTGTAGTAGTATCTACCGTTCCATCTCCAAAATCCCATATTCTCAAAGCTATAGGTCGATTGGATAAAGAAGAATTTTCTATAAATAAAACAGTGTCATTTAAACAAGTAGAACCTACCACTTGGAAATTGGCTATAGGCTGTTGAATAATATCCACATTTTTGATAGTAGAATCATTACAACCGTTTTGTGTTTGTATGACGAGTTTTACTTGATAAGTGCCAATATTAGTAAAGAAATGACTAAAATTCGGTTGGTTAGAAACGGGCTGATTGTTAATAAACCATTGATAGGTTTGTGGGTTATCATTAGGATAAAATAAATCGGAAATGAAGTCTACCGTTTGTCCGAAACAAGTATTTTGATAAATAAAATTGACTTTGGGGACTTGGATAGTCTGGCTTGCAGTATCTACACAACCATTAGAAGAAATGACAATACAATTTACTTGGTAGGTTCCTCCTATCAAATATTGATGAGCAGGGTTAGGGTCTAAACTAAAAGTTCCATCTCCAAACTCCCATTTATAAAACGATATAACATCATTGTTGATAGTAGATAAGTTGGTGAATAAAACGGGGGAATTTGCACAAGAAGTAGAAAATTGGAAATCTGCAATAGGTCTAGGGTGAATAGTAATTACAAAAGAGTCTTGTGAACTACAAAGCCCTTGTACTGAAGCCGTTAAGTAAACCGTATAAGTTCCTGTGGTATCATAATAATGGACAGGCGATTTTTGGGTACTCGTATTCCCATCACCAAAATCCCAAAAATAATTGACAGTCGCAGAAGTATCAATATAAGTGGTTTGGTTATTAAAAGTTACGGGAGATTTTTCACACAAATTAGAAATCTGAACTTGAATAGTGGGAGCAGGGGTAATTTGAATAGAACGGGTTTGAGTACTCCAAGTAAAGTTGTTGTTATTCAGACCGTTGAGTTGTATATTGAAAGTTCCATTACGAGAATATTGTAGTCCCGTAGGTTCAAAAGCATTAGAATACGCTATATTCGCAAAACAAGTATCGGGGAAAGTAAAACGCACTAAAGAATCGGCAGTTCTATCTACTAAAAATAAATACCATGTAGAATTTTGTTTTACCAGTTCTGCGCCGCGAATATCTTTTAAATTAGGGTTGGTTACTATGTAGTTTGTATCAACAGAAGATAAAAATTCATTAAAAACTACTCTTCTAAAAGTGGAATTTTGAGTAAAAATAAAACTATTCCATTTTTTATTATCATAGCCCAAAACTATGTGGAGAAAGCCTGTGTTTACATTATTGGGAAAGATGGTTTCTATGGGGGATTGGTTCATTTGAGAAAAAGTCAATTTATTGATAGAAGAAGTTCCACCATTAGAATTATTCAATACAACCTCAACACTGCCACATTTGACAAGGGCTTTCAGGTCAGTAAATTGAGCAGAGCTATTGCTAGAAGTATAAGTTTGAAGGTGAGTAAGTGTAGAGCTTAAATTTGAACCTGCAGAAAATACAGCAACATTCGCATTAGAATTAACAACGATTATATACCATATACCATTGTATTGGAAAACCTCTACGTTTCTTGAACCATTTACTCCTGTTAAAACCGCAGTAGTATTAGCAGTAGGAATATTGGTGATATTAGTTCCGAAATCAAAAGTAATTAAGCGAGTAGAAGCGTTGCCCATATAACCGAACCATTTAGTTCCATCATATTTCACTATTACTCTGGAAAACATAGAAGTAGTAATTCCAAACGTTCCGAGTACATTATAAGTAGGAGTATTTTCTAGGGAATTTCCAAAATCTAAACGTACAAGCCCATCAGGGTTGATGACAAAAGCATACCAGTTTTGAGTGATAGGGTCTTGCACAAAATTAATAGAGCGAGCATCTAACAATGGAAAATCTAATGTTCTTTTAGGAGTATATTGTAAATCACCTAAACAAAAATCCCATTGATAATTGGTGGTGTTCTTGGAGTTATTCTGTAAAGTGATATTAGAAAAAGCACAAACGGGATTAGGGCTAACCTGAAAGTTTACTCCATCTATCCAAAGGGTATCTTGATAAGTGGCAGAGCATCCATTAGAAGAAGTTACAGTTAGTTGATAAGGGATGCTATCCGTTGTAATAGGCACAATTGTAACATCCTTACTAGTAAAAGTCCCATAACCTTGAATATCCCAATTCCAAGTAGTGATGCTATCTATGTTTAAGATACTACTATTATCCCGAAAGTAAGTAAGTTCGTTAATACATCCGCCTGAGGTTTGAACGCCAGCAGTGGGGACAGGAGCAACCATTACGGGCTTTATCATTTGATTTCTACAGCCTGTATTACTTTCTACTACAAGTTTTACATTATAAATTCCTGGCGAAGCGTAAGTATAAGTAGGATTTAACGCGTTGGAACTATCCCCATTACCGAAATACCACATTCTATAAACTTCTGATTGTCCGGGTGGGTAAGAGGTATTATCTGTGAACTGTGTAGTATTTCCGAAGCAAACTGTTGAAGCAGAGAAATTGGCTTGCGGAGCAGGATTGATTTGTATATTCAAAGAAGTTGTTTGATAACAATCTAAACCTGCTCGGACTGTAAGTTTTACGTTAAAGTTTCCTGTTTGATTATAAGTATAAGTTGGATTTTGCACGAAAGCGGAATCGCCATTTCCGAAGTCCCATATCCATTCGTAGATGGCATCGCCTACAGATGTTGCGTTTCCTTGAAAGTTTATACTGGCATACTGGCAGGTATCTGAAACAGCTTGAATACTGAGGGAAGTGATTTCCACAATTTTTACTTGCTTTATAATACTATCAGGGCAACCATTCGTTCCTGTAACGCGTAATTTTACGTTGTAAGTCCCTGGATTGGCAAAAGTATAAGAACTTATGGGGGAGTTAAACGTATTTCCATCTCCCATATCCCAAAAAACCGAAGCAATATTGCCTGTTGATAAATCTGTAAAATTTGTTGCAGAACCTAAACAAACTTGTGAAAAACTAAAATTAGGCACAGGAGAAGTAGGAATAAAAATATTTTGCGTTATACTGTCTTGGCAACCGTTTTGAGTGGTTACTTTGAGTTTTACATCAAAGTTCCCTGAGCTGGTATAAACGTGAGTAGGATTTTCCTGTGTACTATTATTCCCATCTCCAAAATCCCAAAAGTAACTTACAATAGGGTCGTTACCTGGAGCCGTACTAGTATTATTAAAAGTGGTAGTTGCGTTCTGGCAACCGATATTAAAAGTAAAGTTGGATGTAGGACCTGGGGAATAAAAAACATTTTGGATAACCGTATCTTTACAATTTTGATTCGTTGTTACAATTAATTGAACAGAATATGTTCCTGAACTTGTATAAGTATGGGTAGGATTTTGTAAAGAGGAGTTATTTCCATCACCGAAGTCCCATTCATATTGAGTAATAGAAGCCCCCCCACCTACGGTAGAGGTACTAGTAAATTGAACAGTTTTTCCTAAACAGGCACCATTAAAAGTGAAATTTGCTAAAGGTTTGGGAAGTATTGTAACACTATCCGAATAGAATCTAAAGTTATAAGGATTATTATAGCTCATTAAATCCACTATTTTTGTACCTTGGGTTGCATAGGTATAAGGAAGGGGATTAAACAGAGAAGAACTTGAAATTGAAGCAGAGTTAGGTTCTGGGAAAATAAGATGAACCAAAGAATCAACGGTTCTATCTACAAAAAATAAATGCCAAGTAGAATTTTCTTTGATAAGTTTCATTCCCCGAATATCGGTCATACCTGTTAAAGCAGGCATATTGGTAATATTTTGTGGTCCATTAAAGGCTTTATCTGCATAGAAAAAGCGGCGGTAAGCAGAGCTTAGGTGAGCAAATCCCCACCATCTATCTCCATCGTAAGCGAAATCAAAATTTTGTGGAGTTCCTCCAGCACCAAGTGCCATTGATGCTTCTACGGGACTACTAAAATCTACGGGAAAATCCACTTTAAAAACAGAGGCAGAAGCGGCAGGCCCATAACAACCAAAAATCCTCAAAGTATCACAATCTGTTAAGGTTTTAAGTCCTGTAATACCTGCAGTTGCTAAATTTAAGGAATAATTTCTTACGTAAGTAAGTGTAGAAGATAAACTACTACCAATTTGATAGATAGCGATTTGGTTATTATTATTGGCTATAATAAGATACCAATTTCCTTGAAAATAGGCTAAATCTACATTCCGAGAATTGGTTACTCCTGTTAAAATAGCGGAGTTGGTAACAGTAGGTATATTCGTTATACTGGTACCAAAATTAAAACTTAAAACACGGTTAGTTGCGTTTCCTAAATATCCCCACCAATTAGTCCCATCATAAGCTACAGCAAAATTGGAAAAAGAGCTAGCACTAATCAAGCTAAAAGTACCTAAAACCGTTTCGGTAGGAGTATTCATTAAAGAATTTCCAAAA
Organism: uncultured Bacteroidia bacterium; assembly: GCA_964493765.1. Classification (GTDB taxonomy): domain Bacteria; phylum Bacteroidota; class Bacteroidia; order J057; family CALLMJ01; genus CALLMJ01. The sequence continues at coordinate 20,327 of CAZBPK010000184.1, forward strand.
TCTAAACGCACTAAACCAGCCGTTCCTAATAAAGTAAAACCGTGATAATTTCCTGTATTTTCGTCTTTTACAATATTGAGACCTCTTGCATCCAGCAAATAATATCCCGGAACTCTGTTCGGATTATTTTGTAAATCTCCCGTAGAAAAATCCCATTCCTGTTTTATGGATCCAGAGGTTTGGTTTTGTATCTGCACTAAACCACAACTTGGATTTTGTAGAAATTGAAATTGAGGATTATGACATTGAGCAAGTGTCGTTTTACTGGATAAAATTATTATAAAAAAAACAAAAAATCTTTTTAGCATTTTGTATGAATTCACAACGAAATTACATATTATTCCTTTATATTTGCAATCAACATAAAAAATTTTTTATGAAAAATTTAATCAGTTTTTTTTCTTTGCTGTTATGCTTAAATTTTTACTCTTTTGCTAAAGATTTACCTATTTTCCTTCAAAATAAAGGTCAATGGCACCAAGACATAAAATATCGCGCTCAATTAAAATCAGCAGAATGGTTTTTGCAAGAGAATGCTTTTGCTTTTTTACTTTTAGACTTTCGAAAAGCCCAAGCGTTTTGTAATCATCAAGAAGGAACTTGTAAGCATGAATCCGAATATGGATTAAGAGTTAATCAAGAGCCTATAGAAGTCCCTTTTCATTTTTTTCAACAAAAATTTTTACATACGTTAAAGCCTACTTTTAAAGAAGAATTTCCTTCGGAAACAAAATTTAATTTTTTTCAAGGTAATGACCCTAAATTCTGGCGTTCTGGGGTGAGGTCTTGGGCTTCTATTACTTATCAAAATTTTTATCATGGCATTGATATGCAAGTTCATACTACCAACAATGAACTACATTACGATTGGATTATCCACCCTGGCGCTAACTCCCAACAAATTCAATGGACTTATGAAGGTTTAGAACCGCATCTCACCAAAGAAGGAATTCAAGTTACATTAGATTATATTACTTTTACAGAAAAAAATCCCGTAGCATGGCAAATAATTGATAACCAAAAAGTTTATATCAATGTAAAATTCAAAAAAAAGGGAAAATATTTTTCGTTTGAGTTAGGGAATTACCATCCCCAATACGACTTGATTATTGACCCTGTTTTAATTTTTTCTACTTTAACAGGCTCTTTAGCAGATAATTGGGGCTTTACTGCTACTTTTGATTTGTATGGCAATGCTTACTCGGGGGGCAACGTAGCAGGAAACGGTTTCCCAACCACCTTTACAAGCTTCCAAGCCAATTATCAAGGCGGAATTAATCAGTTCCCCCCTACAAACTCTCTTTTTTATAATTCTGACATGGCTATCATCAAGTATAATGCCAATGGAACTCAAAGACTTTACGCTACTTATATCGGTGGAAATAATAACGAACAACCCCATAGTATGATTACCGACGATAGAGGAAACCTTTATATTTTAGGGGCAACTCGTTCTGCCAATTTCCCGATTACCGCGAATGCTTTTCAAACTAACTTCGGAGGTTTTATTGACGCAGTGGTCGTAGTGTTAGACAGTATAGGCTCTAACCTCATAGGTTCTACTTTTATAGGAGGTAGTGATATGGACGGCGTAAATAATTACAACAATAATTCCCAACTGTATTACTATTACGCTGATGATGCTCGCGGCGAAATTCAATTAGATACCAAAGGCGATATTCTTATAGGAACTTGCACACGTTCTACTGATTTACCCATTACTGCCAATGCTGTTCAGACCAATTTACAAGGCATTCAAGATGGTTTAATTGCCAAATTTAGCCATGATGTATCTAATTGTTACTTTTTATCTTACTTCGGGGGAAATGGTAATGATGCTATTTATGGCATTACTAAAAATGACTCTAACCTTGTATATTTTTCAGGTGGAACCACCAGTACCAATTTACCTACTACACAAGGAACGATTAGTCCTAATTACAATGGAGGAGTTGCTGATGGATTTGTATTTCTGGTAGATACTAATTTTCAAGTGATTAGCGGAACTTATATCGGTACTAGTGATTATGACCAAACGTATTTGTTGCATTTAGATGAAGGAAGTAATGTTTATGTTACGGGGCAAACGTCGGGGAATTATCCTGTTACTGCGGGCGTATTTTCTATTCCCAGTGGAGGTCAGTTTTTGACCAAAATTTCTCCTGATTTAAAGCAAATCATTTATTCTACAAGATTTGGTAAAGGAGATGGAAACCCTGAGTTAGGGATTACGGCTTTGTTAGTAGATAAATGTGAGAATGTTTATGTTGCAGGTTGGGGCGGAACTGTTGCAAATAATGTAGGGGGACATGGTGAAAGCGTGGCAGGCATGGTAACAACTTCTAACGCCTTTCAGACAACTTCCCCGAATGGAAGCGATTTCTATTTTATTGTTTATCAAAAAAATGCTTCTGCTTTGGCTTATGCTACTTATTTCGGGGGAAATGTTGCCGATGAGCATGTCGATGGAGGAACTTCTCGCTATGATGTTAATGGAGTGGTTTATCAATCGGTTTGTGCTAATTGCACCGGGCTGCAAAATTTTCCCGTTACCCCAGGTGCCTTTTCTACTGTCAATGGTAGTGGCAACTGCAATAATGGGCTTTTTAAATTTGATTTCTTAGTTTCTAACGCAGTCGTTGCTCAATTTAATTATAATGTCAGCAGTTTATGTGCTCCTGCTACAGTCTCTTTTAATAATTTATCTTTAAACTCTACTTCCGTCTTTTGGGATTTTGGGGACGGTATTACCTCCACAAGTTTTAATCCTCCTCCTTACGTTTATACACTATCCGGAACCTATGAAATAACATTAATTGTTAACAATCCTAATAGCTGTAATATCAACGATACCATCAAAAAAACAATTACTATTTATGAAAAAGTGAATGCACAATTTATTGATAGCTGTGGTTTAACACAAACTTTTTACCCTGTCCATTCTGCTCAAAGTTATTTATGGGATTTTGGAGACGGCGATACCAGTACTCAAGCACAACCCACACATACTTATTCAACCCCAGGTACTTATACTGTAAAACTGATTACCAATCCAGGTTCTCCTTGTGTAGACACGGTTACTAAACAAGTAAGCGCTTATCCTAAGGGAAATGCCCAATTTACGGATAACTATATTCCTTGTAATTTTACCGTTCAATTTAATAATAATGGACTTCATAATGTTTCTTATTTATGGGACTTTGGGAATGGAAATACTTCTAATCTACAGAATCCTACTTTTACGTTTCCTGATACGGGGCAATATACGGTTCGTTTAATTGTGAATGCGAATGACCCTTGCCGTGCAGACACTTTCATTAAAACGTATTATTTCGTTCCTAAAACAATTGCTCAATTTAATGCAACTGTAAATTGTGATTCTTCTATTACCCTTCAAAATATCAGCCAATACGCAACTACCTATTTATGGGATTTTGGCAACGGTGTTACGGATACAACTTTTGAACCTAACTATCAATATCCTTCTACGGGAAATTTTGTGATTACTTTGATTACTCAACCGAATACGAATTGCGCTGATACCTTTTCGGTACCTATTAGTATTTTACCGCAACCTAAAGCCGTCCCTATTTATGAGCCTATTAACTGTACTTTTCAACGGTTATTTACTCACCAATCTGTTAATACACAAGAAGTGCAATGGTTATTTAGTGATGGGGCTTCTTATAATACCGATACCGTAAACCATACTTTTTCAGATACAGGAACTTATACGGTGCGAATAATTGCTATCAATAATGGGCTTTGTAATGATACCTTAGATTTTCCTGTACGCGTTCAACCAGTTTCTAAAGCATTAGCCAATGTTACGCCTTTGGTTTGTGATACGACTGTTATTATACAAGATTTGAGTGAGTTTGCTACGAACTATTTATGGGAGTTGGGAGATGGTACTACTATCCCATTTGCTAATTTTACTTATACTTATAACGATACAGGAACTTATACCCTTCGTTTGATTACAGAACCTTTTACGGATTGTGCAGATACTTTTATTACTTCAATTCAATTACTCTCCAAGCCTATTGCTAATTTTGCAGTACAACAAGAGCCTTGTGTAAAAACTCTTCAATTTACGAACCAGTCCCAGTATGGACAACAAATTTTATGGTTTATTGAAGATAGTGTGTATCAATCCAATACAGTGAATCATACTTTTTCAGATTATGGGGATTATACAATCAGACTGATTACTGTTGCGGATAATGCTTGTTCTGATACGATAGATAAAGTTATTACTATTACGCCTCCGGGTCAAGCTATTGCGAATTATAATAAGAAAAATTGTACATCAAGAGTAAATTTTGAAAACCAAAGTATAGGAGCATTTAGCTATTATTGGGATTTTGGTGATGGAGTAACTTCGAATTTTCCTAGCCCTACTCATACTTATCCTGCTCCGGGGGATTATATTATTCTTTTTATTATCAATTCAGGAACTGCTTGCGTAGATAGTTTAGTGGATACGATTACTATTCTTAATCCTACTCTTCCTAATATTGTGATTGAACAAGAGCCTTGCACGGGAATTTTACAATTCCGAACTAACTTTTCTCGTTTTAATTCTATCATCTGGGATTTTGGTGATGGAAACACTTCTACACAAAGTACACCTTCCTACTTTTATGGAGAAAATAAAAGCGGTAATTATTTAGTAAAAGTAACTATAGTAGATACGAATGGCTGTGTGGTTCAGAATGATACTTTATATCCTTTTGTGCCTAGTGCTACGAGTTATATTTATATTCCTAATGTATTCACGCCGAATGGAGATGGTTTAAATGATACTTTTAAAATCGTGGGAGAGTTTCCTGAATGTGTAGAAAGTGTATTAATTTTTGATAGATGGGGAAATTTAATTTTTAGTTCAGATAGTTATTTGAATGCTTGGAATGGCAACTATAAAAATGGTCCTTCTCCTGAGGGGGTTTATGTTTATGTAGTTTCAGGGAAACGGTTCAAAAGATTTGGAACTGTTACTTTACTGAGATAAAGTTTCAATCATAAATTGAGATAAAAATTAATTGGGCGTGCCCCTCATGCTTCGCATTCGGGTCGGGCTTGCTTCGGGCTTCGCTAACGCTTCGGCAATCCTTTTTCCACTTTTTTCAAAAGCATCAAAAGGCAGTGCCACTTTGTGCCCTTTGCATCCCTCACGCTTATCCTAAGCCTTGTTTTTCTCCTGTCCATAAAGATTAGAAAAAATAAAAAAAATTATATATTTGCAAGTATCTAAGAGTATTTATGGAAGACTTGCCAGATTTAGTAGAAAATTTAGAGAAAAACGAAAAAACTCAATTTAAAAAATACCTCTCTTTACACTCCGAAAAAGATAGTAAATATCTTCAACTCTTTGAATTAGTTGAAAAAAAAACAGATATTACTAACGAAGAAGCCATGAAAAAATTATACGGCAAAAGTACAAAATCCTATTTTATGCTAAAAAGCCGTTTAGTAGATAAAATCTTAGATTTTCTAACCTTAGACAAAAACCTTGAAATGGAAGATGAACGGCTTACCCTCAGTTTTCAATCCATTATTTTACGTAAAAAATTTATTAAAGCTCAAGTTTTGTGGGAAAGAGGCATTAGAAGTGATATTCTTGAAGAAACTTTATTAGAAATTTTAGAACAAACTTTGGATATTTATGCGCATGATATTGCTTTAGAAGCGGCTTTATATTTGCGAAGAATCAATTTTAATTTTCAATGTAAAGGAAAAAATATCAATGATATTATTAACGATTTAAGAAAAGCCTATAATGCGGAAATTTTAGCAGGTGAAGTATTTTCTTTTTATGCTCAAAATGCAGAAAAATTATCTACGGTTCAAGAAATTAAAAATCATTTTGATAGGCTTATGCCTGAGCTTCATCAAGCTATTCAAGGGGTAAGTAGCCCAAGAGCAGAATGGATTTACTACTATACCGTATCAGAAGAGCAAAGAGTACAACATCAATTTAAAAATGCTTTTGAGAATATTTCAAAGTGTATTCAAATTGCAGAAAACTACCCCAAAGTAGTATCAAATTTACAATATGGAAATTTTTATTATCGCAAAGCCGTAATTTTATATCAAAATTTACAATTAGAAGAGGCTAAAATAGCTTTCCAAAAAGCGTATGATTTATATCCTGCCAAAAGAATGAATAGTTATATCGTAAAAAAATATATAGCCATCATAGAACTGTTACAAGGAAATTTTCTTATCGCCAAACAAATTTTAGAAGAACTTATTACCCCTGAATCGGAAAAATTAATGCCATACCATACCAACCTCTGCAAAATTTACTTAGCGGTTGCCTATTTTATGGAAAAAGATTACAAAAAAGCTTGGTTTATCTTGCCTGAATTAGATTTTCTTTTAGAAGATAAAGGTGGTTTTCATGGATTTATTAGAATATTTGAGTTAATTTTACTCATTGAAAAAGAAGATTTTGATATGGTCTATTTAAAATTAGACAGTTTTAGAAAATATCTAAAAAAATACAATCAAAATCATGAATATTTTGAATTAGTGTATCAAATTTTCAATAAATTGAATGGTTTTTCTTATGATTATAAATTATTTGCAAAAGATGATTTGTTTCAAAAACTCTCTAACTATTACTGGGACCCCTTAGATTATGAACCCATTCAATTATATTCATGGCTTATAAGCAAACAAACCAAAAACGATTATTTTAAAGTATGGCAAAATACCTTAAAAACCTTATCCGAACAAAAAAAGACTTTGTTTTCTTAATATTTTTTTATTGCATTTCTGCGATAACTGCTTTTTCAATTCTCTATGATTTGATTTATCCTGCTGTTGTACCTGCTTTAGAGAATGCTATTCTTATGCCTTCTGATGATGGTTTAGTTTGGGAAGAGACCCCTAAAGGTATTGTATTACAAGAAATTCATAATCCTTATGTGAACCTATTAGAAATCGGTGATATTTTAGTAAAAATAGACCAACAGCCTGTTTTTTCTTTACAGTCTTTACAAGAAATTCTAAAAAGTTTACCTCCCGGAAGCGTAATGATGTACCAAATCAAAAGACCTTCTGCAAATAATGATTTGATACAAGTTTTAGTAAGAACCTACCCCCAAGTAATCTTCAAACCCGAAAAACATTTCTTTCAATGGATTTATCAAATATTCAATATCGCCTCTTTATTCGGGGGAATTTTTCTACTCCTTTTGGTTTACCCTTTTATTAATAATAAAAAACTTGAAGCCCTCAAACTTTATTTATACGGAATTTTTGCTATTGCATTTTGTCTTTTTTATTTATTATTAGACTTTCAGCCTACAATATATCAAGAAAATACGGAAATATATTTTAACTATCTGGGCTGGATAATCAGCGTTTTACTGCTTTTTTTAGCTTCAATCGCTCTACGTTGGAAAGCATTTTATTGGGATTTACCCCTAGACTGGGCTTTATTCGGTGCCATTTTATACTTCATGATGATACCCAAAAACCTTATAAGCTTTCAAGAAACTATCCCAATTTTAAGTTCTATTATGCTTTTAAAAGCATTTTTATTAAACCTTCATTTCCGAAATAAAAATTCTTTTTATACCCTTATCACCAGCCTTTTAAGTATAAGCATCGTGATAATTGTATTTTTTCCAGGAACTTACTCCTACATTTTTTTATGGATTTTTATGTTGATATTTAATATTTATTGGATTTACCAATACCTAAAAATCAGTAAAGTCAATTTAGTAGCTCAACAATTTGTTTTGATTATCGTTTTAATTACCGTATTTAGCACGAGCTATTTTCTTTCCGGTTTCATTTCACAGCAATTCCCTTATGATTTTCAGAATATTATCAAAATTATACTTAGTCTTACCGTAAGCGTAGTGGTAATGTATATCTTATTTTTGAATAAAAACTGGTGGAAGAAATGGCTTTTCTTTTCTTTTGAAAAACGAGTAGAAAAACTCCAAAAATTTCAAATCTCTATGATTAACTACCTTCATAAAGAATACCTCCTAGAAGATTTCAAAAAAGAAATTTATGATTTTCTTGGGGACGTGAAATTAAACCTTCTGATTGATATAGAAAAAGATAATCGTTATTACCCCTTGTTACCTTATTTTTACCAAAATAGTTTTTGGGCAAAATCCAGAGAATTAATCAAAAATCCCATCAATATCCCCGAAGATTTACTCAATCTTATTGACCCAGACATTGAACTCATATTTCCTTTAATATTTTCTAATGAAAAAAAGGGGCTTATTTTGATTGGTAAGAAAAAAGACGGTTACTATAATTTAGAAGAAGCAGAAATTTTACAAAGAACCATCATACAATTATCATTGATTATCAATCTTTTAAGTTTATTAGAAAAAGAAAAACTTTTAGTTCAAAAAACTTTGGAAGCCAATCTAACGGCATTGCGTTCTCAAATCAATCCCCATTTTTTGTTCAATACTTTAAACACCATTTCCTCGTTGATTCATGATGCCCCTGATTTAGCAGAAGAAGCCGTAGAACATTTAGCTTTTATTTTCCGATATACTTTAAAAACTTCTTCCGAGCAATTTGCTACTTTAAAAGATGAAATGCAATTGATTCGCCATTACTTAGACATTGAAAAAATACGATTCGGAAAAAGATTAAATATTGATATTCAGATAGAAGAAGAATGTTTAGATACTCTTATTCCTTCATTAGTCATTCAGACCCTTGTAGAAAACTGTATCAAGCACGGAATCAGTAAACTTACAAAAGATGGGCTCATTCAAATAAAGTTTTTCAAAGAAAACGAATTTTTAACGGGCATTATCTACGATAACGGACCCGGTATCCAAATGGAAAACATACACAAAGGAACGGGACTCAATAATATTTTAACACGATTAGAGCAAATCTACGGAAAAAATCATACTATCCAACTAGAAAATACGGGAAACGGAACCAAGGTCTTACTCAAAATCCCCATAAAAAAAGCATGAAACGTGATAATTTATTTTTCTGAGCACAAAATTTTC
>CAZBPK010000185.1:0-35836 GCA_964493765.1 uncultured Bacteroidia bacterium
ATTTAGTATGCGTGAGGAATGCGTTGGGCACGAAGTGGCACTGCCTTTTGACACTTTTTTCAAAAGTGTCAAAAGGATTGCCGAAGCTATAGCGAAGCCCGAAGCAGCCCGACCCGCAGCGTAGCAAGGGACACGCCCAAAGAAAGTAAAAAACATTTGTAAAAAAATTGTAACTTTGAAAAATTTATTTTCATGAAAAATGTTGAAATTATTACGATAGGAACGGAGGTGCTTATTGGTCAGGTGATTGATACAAATAGTGCGTGGTTAGGAGAAAAACTACAAATGGTAGGGCTAAATATTAACAGAAAGACTTCTATTGTGGATACTACTGAATTGATTATAAGTACTTTGCAAAAGGCTTATGAAGAAAATGATATTATTATTACTACGGGAGGGCTGGGCTTAACCAAAGATGATATTACAAAAACTGCTATTGCTCGTTGGCTTAATAGAAATTTAGTTTACCATGAGCCTTCTGTTGAGCATTTACATTCATTTTATAAAAAACGTAATCGTGAAGTCAATGAATTGGTTTTGAAAATGGCATTGATTGTAGAAGGTTCAGAAGGTTTTGTAAATCCAGTAGGTGCTTCACCGGGAATGATGATTCCTTTACCTAACAACAAATATCTTTTTTGTTTTCCCGGTGTTCCTAATGAAATGAAGGCTCTTTTTGAAACTTATGTGTTTGAAAAATTAAAACAATTATCAGAACGTTATACTGAACATTTTCACTTGTATTTAACAGGTATCACCGAATCTCAAGCAACCGCTCTTTTAAAGGACTTTGAAAATTCATTGCCTGAATATTGTTCTATTGCTTATTTACCTAGTTATAAACTGCTTAGGATGCGTTTGGATTTGAACGTAGAAATAGGTAATCAAGAAGCTATACAGTTATTCAAGCGTAAATGCCAAGAAATGACTAATCTTTTAAAAGATTATATTATTTCGTATGAACAAGAAACTTTAGAGCAGGTAGTTAGTCGTTTGTTGAAAGAACAAAATAAAAGTTTGGCTATTGCGGAATCGTGCACTGGGGGCAATTTGATAGGAAGTTTAGTAAAAATTAGTGGTATTTCTCAGGTTTTAAAAGGAGGAATTGTTGCTTATAGTAATCAAGTAAAAAATCAACAATTAAAGGTTTCTGAGGAAATTTTGTCGAAATATGGAGCGGTCTCTGAACCTTGTGCTCTACAAATGGCAAAGGGCATTCAAGAACTTTTTCAGTCGGATATTGCTATTTCTACCACAGGCATCGCAGGTCCAGAAGGTGGCTCTGAACAAAAACCCGTAGGAACAGTTTGTATTGCCTTAGTAGCACAAAATTTTGAATTTGTAAAAACTTATCCATTAGGCAATAATCCTCGCGAGATTTTTATTGAAAGAGTAATTGCTATTGCGTTAGAAAATTTGAGAAGGTATTTGTTAGGATTTGAGTTACAAAAAAGTTAGACTGAATTTGGATTTTAAAGTAGTGCATCTTCAAGAACACTACTTCATTCACTTTATAAAAAAATATGTATTTTTGCCGTCATGATTAAAGGGAAAAAGGTTGTTGTAGTGATGCCTGCTTATAATTCGGAAAAAACTTTAGAAAAAACTTATGCAGAAATCCCAATGGATATTGTAGATGAAGTGATTTTGGTAGACGATAACAGTAAAGATAATACTTCTGAATTGGCGAAATCGCTGGGTATTCATAAAGTAATTCGTCATGAAAAAAATCGTGGATATGGCGGTAATCAAAAAACCTGTTATACAGAAGCATTAAAATCGGGTGCAGACATAGTGATTATGGTTCATCCTGATTATCAATATACTCCATTATTAATTGAAGCTATGGCATATCCTATTGCAAATGGTTTATTTCCTGTTATGTTGGGTTCTAGAATTTTAGGAAAAGGAGCTTTAAAAGGTGGTATGCCCTTGTATAAATATATCGCCAATCGATTTTTAACATTTTTCCAAAATGTATTGATGAACCAAAAGTTAGCAGAATACCATACAGGCTATAGAGCATTTTCCAAAGATATTTTATTACAATGCCCTTTAGAAGAAAATTCTGATGATTTTATTTTTGATAATCAAATGTTAGCTCAAATTGCATATTTGGATTATGAAATTGGTGAAGTAACTTGCCCAACAAAATATTTCAAAGAGGCTTCTTCTATCAATTTTAAGCGTTCAACCATTTATGGTTTAGGGGTATTAAAAGTATCTATACTTTTTCGGTTAGCTAAATGGGGAATTTATAAATCCAATATTTTTAATTTTCAGTACGGAAAAAGACTGCCTGTAAATTCATGATTTACGTTTTTGGAATTCTGTTTTTTTTACTTTTTTTAGGTTGCTTATTTTTGATATTTATCAAAAATTTAGTTCGTGCAACTTTTTCCTTTTTTTTAATTCTTTTTAGCATTGCGGGTCTTTTTGTATTAAATGGTTCAGACTATTTGGGTTTAATACAAGTAATGATAGGAATTGGTGGAATCTTAATTGTTTTACTTTTTGGTATCATGTTAACTCAAAGTTATAATTTTAGTTTTCCCAAAACAGAATGGTATAATATTGTTCCTGCTCTTCTGATTGTTACTGTTTTAGGCTATATTTTTTTCCAAGCAATCCCTGAAGAATGGTTTGAATTCCCTCAAAATTTAAAATTTTTAGATTTAAAAGTTATTGGATTTCAATTACTCACGGAACATCTAATTGCTTTTGAGCTTCTTTCTATTTTGTTATTAATTGCTTTGATTGGAGCAAGTTCTATTGTGAGAAAATCTAATCTTGACAATTAAGTGAGAATTGGAGTCAATACCCGTTTATTGCAATACGGAAAATTAGAAGGTATCGGCAGATTTATGCACGAAACTTTGTCTCGTTTAGTGAGAATGATGCCTAATGATGAATTTATTTTTTATTTTGATAGACCCTATCATAAAAGTTTTGTTTATAGTCCTAACGTAAAAGCGAAAATGGTTCCTCCACCTGCAAGGCATCCTTTTTTGTATTGGTTATGGTTGGAGTGGGCATTACCCTTTCATTTTAAAAAAGATAAAATTGATGTTTTTTATAGCCCAGATGGTTTTTTATCTTTAAATACAGAGGTTCCTCAAATTGCAGTATTTCATGATTTAGCTTTTGAACATTTTCCTGAAGGAATTAGTAAAGTAGGTGCTTGGTATTATAAAAGATATATGCCTAAATTTGCACAAAAGGCTAAACATTTATTGGCTGTATCTGAATTTACAAAACAAGATATAATCAAAACCTATAATATTTCTGAAGAGAAAATTTCAGTTACTTGTAATGGAGTATCAGATATTTTTAAACCTTTAAATACTGATAATCAAATTATTGTTCGTGATAAATACACTAAAGGAAAACCTTATATTTTGTATGTAGGTTCTATACATCCAAGAAAAAATCTAGGTAGGCTTTTAATGGCTTTTGAAAAACTCAAAAAAGAAAATACAACAGATTTACAATTATTGATATGCGGAAGAAAAGCATGGAATTTTGATGAAATATTTGATTTTTTCAATGATATGGAATTTAAAGAGGAAGTTCATTTTACGGGTTCTGTAAGTGATAATGAATTATCTAAAATATACGGTTCTGCGAGTGTATTATGTTATATTTCATTGTTTGAAGGATTTGGGATTCCTATTTTAGAGGCATTTGCAAGCCATATTCCTGTAATTACTTCCAATGTAAGTTCTATGCCAGAAGTTGCAGGCGATGCCGCATTATTAGTCAATCCTTACAATATTGACGAAATAAAAAATGCAATGGGTAAAATATTCATGGATTCTAATTTATCCCAATTCATGATAGAAAAAGGCAAGGAAAGATTAAAATATTATTCTTGGCAAAAAGCCACAGAAGTAATAAAAAACAGTTTATATAAATGATTTTTTCAACTTATAACTTTAAGTTATCAATCACTGAGGTTTTTGTAGCTTGATAAGCAGGATACCATGAGGCTAAAATGACCCAAAAAATGACTGTTCCTGCTGTAATTAAAACATCATTCCAATGAAGCTTCATGGGGTAATGGTCTATAATAAAACTTTCTGCTCCTTGGAGTTTAATAAAGCCGTATTCACTTTGAAGCCATGCTATGATACTACCTAAAAAAATTCCGGGAATTAATCCTAATAAGCCGGTAATTAAACCATTTAATAAAAAGATTTGCTGAATTTGTTTGGGGCGGAAACCCAAAGTAAGCATAACTCCTATATCCCTTTTTTTATGTACGACAATTAAGGATAATGAACCCACAATATTGATAGAAGCTATCAGTAGAAGTAAAGCTAATACGATGTAGCTAAACTTTTTTTCGTTTTCCATAACCTTAAAAAGTGTTTCATGTTGTTCATAAAATGTTTGAACCTTGAATTGGTTTCCTAATTTTTCTTGTAATTTGAGTTTAACTTTTTGTAAATCATTTAGATTTTTTAACTTAATTTCAATCGCAGAAATTTCATTCTCTATTTCAAAAAGTTTTTTTGCTACGTTTTTGTGAACAATTACTAATTTATCGTCATAATCTTTTTGGAGGCTAAATATTCCTGAGGGAAATACATTTTGCATAATCACTGCGGATTCTGTTTCTGTCAATAAGTCATGTTGATTAGAAATGGAATACAATTGCATGGCATTGAGTTCATCTTTGAGGTTAGCATTGGTATAATAAGCTACACCCATTCCGAGTACTATCAAATTTTCATTTTGGTTTCCTTTTAAGCGATACTCTCCATATTTCACCATTTCATTGGCTTGTGATACCTTTAAAAATTTATGATCCACTCCTTTAACCACAACAACTGTTTGTTTATCAAAGTATTTAAGCATTGCTTTTCCTTCTAAAGTATAAGCAAAATCTTGAATTTCTGGCTCATTTTTTACCCAATCAGAAAAATAAGCCGGGGGTTGGAAAAATTTTCCTTTTACGGTAGTAACTTTGATGTGGGGGTCAAATTGATGAAATAAATCATGAATTAAAGCATAAAAACCATTAAAAACAGACAAAACCAAAATCAATGCAATGCAACCAAACATGATTCCTAAAGAGGCTATGCCTGAAATGAGATTAATGGCTTTAGGCAGGTTTTTAGAAAATAGGTATTTCTTTGCAATGTATAGAGGCAATTTCATAAATTCTTAATTCACTTGGAAACTCTTTTTTCCGAACTCTAAAATCTTTTCTATGAATTGTAAAGGGTTGTACCCATTGATAGCTGCTTGATGAAAAATACAAGTAGCGGGGGTCATGCCGGGTAAAGTATTGGCTTCAATAATCCAAACTTCAATATTTCCATTCTTAAACATTTTAACAAAAGCATCTATTCTTGCATAGCCTGTTAAACCGATAATTTTTGCAGCTTTTTCAATTTCTTGCTTGACAATATTTTCTATGCGTTGATTTTCTTCTGGATTTTTGGAAAACCTTGCAGGTGTTATATTCATACCTTGACCCGCTAAAAACTTTTCTTCTAACGATAATACTTCACTTGCTCGTATTGTCTCTGATGGAGAAAATACCTCATATACAATTTCATTATCCTTCCAATGTGTCAAAAAACCCACAGTAATTTCCATTAATTCATATTCTTGGCTATCTTCAATAAATGTTTCTAACAAACATTCCTCTTTTTGTGGGAACTCCTCCATGGGAGAAATTTGAAGTAAATCACGATATTTTTCAAGTATATTCAGATTTTTTGTAAATGATACTTCTAAATAGGCTAATAACTTTTCATGATTATTGATTTTTTTCACAGCTGCAGAACAACCTTCGTCATTGGGTTTGGCTATCATAGGATAACCTAATTTCTTTTCAATTTGTTCAACCAATTGATGAGGATTGTTTTCAAAATCTTCTTTTTTTACCAAAAAGTGGTTTGCAACTAATACACCATTTTGGTGTAATAATTCATTACAACGATATTTGTCCATAGCAATTTCTGCAGGAATTGGTTGAGAGCCATTATAAGAGATTCTTTGGTGTTCTAAAATTCTTTGTAATTGACCATCTTCACCAGGGCGACCATGTATTGCAATAAAAATGGAATCAAAAGAATTTTTTAATTCTTCTATGGGGTAATGTTGAATACCAGCTTTTTGCAAATGGAATAATTCTTGAAGTTTTTGAACTCTTTTTTGAATGTGTTCTGTATAAGGGTGTTGAATTGGGTTTTGTAAATATTTTTGAATGGCTATTGCAATATCATCGGCATTGTCTTTAAAAAGTAGGTGAGGTGGAATGCTATACAATTCAAAACCATAGGGAGAATTATCTGATTTTATTAAAAACAATGGAGAAACTTGATATTTGCCACTAGCTTGTAATTTTTCTGCTATATTACGCCCACTTTCAACAGAAATGTGCCTTTCAGCGGAATATCCACCCAGAATCACAGCTATTCGTTCTTGGGAACTTAATGCTTGTGTTTGATGAGAAAGTCCTTGATTTAAGCGTTCAATCCAAGAATCTAATTCAAAAAAACGACCTTCTTTTTTTCTGGTAATCAATGAAATATAAATAATATAACTCAAAAATTGTGAGGGATTAAAACCTATTTCAGCCGCTTGATGAAAGAAAAAAGAAGAAGGTAACATACCGCTGGTGGTATTAGGGTCATTAAAATAAATGTTATCATCATGGGTTATAAAACCATCAATTCTCGCGTACACATTAAAATGGAAATCCATCATTAATTTTTCAGCTTGTGAAGTGATTTTCAAAATTTTTTCTAAGGGTAAGTCTATGGGAGTAACTTTATTGGCTCTACCGGGTAAGTATTTACTATCATAATCAAAAACATTGTTTTTTTTGCGAATTTCTGTGGGTGGCAATGCTAAAGGATTTCCTTCTTCATCATGAACCACAATTACCGAAAATTCCGTTCCTTCAATATATTTTTCAATTAGGATTTGTTGAGGTGCATCCAAAGCTTGAATTTCCACAAAATCATCAGAAAAATTATCTAAAAAATGAAGTAATTCATCTGGATTATAAATTTTTTGTTTTTCTGCATACAAAGGAAAATGAAAAGAATTTTTTAAATCATTCCAAGAATTGCAAAGTTTGATTTTTTGTTCTTTGGAATAGGTTCTCCATTCTTTTAATTTGAGGGTTGTATTTAGATGTACTTTCTGAATTGCTTTAGAAATTTCATTAATTGAATGAACAATAATCGTTCCAATACTAGAACCTTGTAAAGGATTTTTTAAAACAAAAGGAAAACCTATTCTAGTTTGAACTTCAAAGGTTGGGAACGGCTGGCTGGTATTCCAAAGTATATAAGGTAAAACCTGATAATCCATGGATTGTTGAAATTTTTTTTGTACTATTTTATCAATTCCAATAGCGGAACCTAAAATTCCTGTACCTGAATAAGGAATATTGAACCATTCTAAAAGCCCTTGAATAGAACCATCTTCTCCTTTTAATCCATGAAGAGTTAGAAAAGCAAAATCTATATAGTTTTTCAATTCATGGAAAGGAATCCATTTACCGATTTCTTCAAAATCTTGGATTTGAGCGTTAGAAATTTGCTCTTGGTAATATTGAAAATCAGTGTTTGGGTATAAGTGATGTGGAGGAAAAAAATCTCGGATTGTACCTTTATAAAGGTATTGCCAATTCAAAAGAAAGAAGTTTCCATAACTATCAACAAAAATAGGTACAGGTTCAAATAAAGACCGATTAAGATTATCGTAAACCGTTCTACCACCGGCAAAAGAAATTTCTCTTTCACGCGAGGAACCTCCCATTAAAATTCCAACACGAATTTTATGATTCATTCTGCAAATTTACGGGCTTTTTCGGGTTTAATAAAAAATATCTAAAAGATTATTTTCTTGATTTTAAAAGAATATTAATTAGTTCAATATCCTAAAAAATAAAAAGCCGCTGGTTTTTACCAGCAGCTTTCATAAAATTTACCATCAAGGTACTAATACACTACTAACTTCACAACATAGTTATCTGTTGGAGTTTGTATATTGACATAGTACATTCCAGAAGCTAACTTTCGTATAGGAATTTCAAACTCTCCTTTTTCATTCAATACTTCTTGGTGTACCATTACCAATTTACCTGTAGTTTCATACAAGGTTAAAGTAATAGACGTGTTAGGCTCGGAAGTATATTTTACAAATAAACTTTGATTAGATTGAACAGGGTTAGGATAAATGGTGAAGGATTGAATAGGATCTTGTCGCGATAGTTCTACTACATTAGAATAAACAAAGTTTCCTTGTAAATCAACTTGTTTTATGCGATAGAAGAATTTATTACCGTTAAGACTGGCTACTTCTGTATCTAAATGAGGATAAACCGCTTGTTGCCCATGGTTATAAAGTGCTTGAACTTGCCCAATAGATTGGTAATTAATACCATCAGAAGAACGTTCTATTACATAATGGCTTATACCCTCTTCAATTGGCGTAAACCATTGTAATTCAGCATCTTTATTTTTCCAATCAGCAGTTAAAATTACATTAGAAACAGGCAATAAAACTTCTGCAGGGAAGAAGGTAAAATCTGAGAAAGCATCATTACGCACTTGTCCTATGTTTATAGCTAAGAACTGCGTATAACTGATATGTGCGGGAGACAATCGCCAACCTCCGGGTTGAGTGTAACTAGGATTGTATATACCTGCAATTGCAACCATATCCGCTTCTTCTGCATAAGTTGTTGGTATGTAGGGTAAATCCATATCATGATAATTAAATCTTCCCGTATATTCACCTGAGAAGGCTAAAGTTCCTTGAGTCATAGTCCAATATCGTTTGATTGACCAAGTTCTATTAGGATGAACAGTTTCTCGCACTCTACCTAGCAGGGTTCCAGATGTTGTGATATTATCAAAGATAATTTCTGCTGGGGAATAATAGGTTCCTCCAATAGGGAATGTTCTAGAAACATTGGCGCCTGTATTGTATTCCCATACACAATAACCATTATTGGTAGCAATTATATAGCCATTATTTTGAGAAGCTCCGTTGATTTGAGCATTAACCTTCATCAATAAGTTTTGATTGGCTAACAAAATTTTGGAATTATTAAATTCAAGAACTTCACGAATTTCGGTAGAATTACCCCCTACTGTTTTGTAATGACCAGCATTCACTAAGGAACCTGTAACTTTTAATTTAGCATAAGACCCATTCCACATTGTTTGGTTTCCTCCGCTATATTCTAACCAAGAATTATTCTGATTGACAAGCAGAGCAGTAGGTACGTCCAATGTGAAATCTCCTTCAATTTCAAAGTAACCTTCGTTCTCTAAATCTATGCCATTTACAGAAGTTGCAGGGTAGATAAAGTCTGTACCGGGACCATCTTTTAAGATAAGATTGATGTTTGCTGGTACTTTTAGGTAACCTGTATTGGCAATTCTTACTTGGTCTACTCCGATAGGGATACTAAAGTCATAAACTACATTATGTCTTACAAGAATAGTTCTTGACGCGGAAGTAGGGTAAGAAACAGAACCACAAGAAGTAGCGACTAAAGTAGCAGGGTACCAGTTACCATCAGCAGGGTTAAGCACTTCCCAGATGTTCAGGTCGGTCCAGTTACCGTTGGCAATCGTTCTGTAATCCATAGGGGTTAATTGGCAAGAGCCTACTGAGTAAATTTGAGGATTAGTGATGTTAGAAGCTGTTTGATAGAATTCGGTGGCACCACCTGCAGGAGTTTGAATACCTAATCTATTCCATCCATTGGTATTACGGTATTCTCCTATTACACAATTGTTTCTATCGAAGCTTGCATTTTCATGGGCTGCGTACCAGTGCAAAGTTAAACTTAAATTAGAACCGCCGGGATTAGATTCGGTTAGATACCAAGTTCTATTGACAGAAGTGTTCAGTTCTAATTCATCGGTAGGGAAATTAGAGTCAAAATCAAACGTTCCTGTTACTCTAACTCCATAATTATCAGATGTACCTGTGTTGCTTATGATAGCACGATTATAAGAGCTTGTGTTATGCCCAACGGGATACATAAAAGGCGCTCCGTTGTCCAATTTATTTTTGATAACTGAGCCAAGCCCGTTCGTTACAAAATAACCTGAAGTTAAACCTGCATTAGAAATGGTGCATAAAGTGTCTAATACAATATTACGGTTATTAAGGACTATCCAAGCATTTAGGAATTGAACATTGGTTCGTACCAAAGTGCTTGTACCCCCCACCGTTTTGTTACCGCTACCACCAGCAACTAACATTCCATAACGTCCATTCCACATAGTTTGAGCACCATTTGCTAGATAAGCAACTATAGATAGGTCGCTATTTTCTAATAATGCACTACCTACGGGATTGAAGGTTCCAATAATGTTTAATTTTCCATTATTTTGGATATCCGCGGGAACGGGAGAGTTGGTTCCGTCTACCATATTTAAGGTAATTCCTGCGGGGATATGAATGATACCACCATAAACAGGATTATGAGCAGAAACAGGGTCAATAATTACTTCATCAATGCCTACAGGTATAGAAAAATTGTAGACTACTGAATCTCGTACCCAAATGGTAGAGTCGGCGCTTGTGGGATAGGAAACAGGAGGACACGTAACTAATTCTGCATTCGTCCAAACCCCATCAACAAAAACTTGCCATGTAGTTAATGCCGTCCAATCACCATTTTGGCGAGATCTAAACATGAGCTTCTGAGAAGCTTTGTTGTTGATTACCAAAGTATCTTTGTATGTATTAGGACAACCATTTGAACGTCCATGAACAACATAGCTTCCAGTGGCTGTTGCACTGTAAGGATTATTTAAACTTAACCTTGTATTATCAGTATAAATTTCTACCCTCATACCGATACCATTCACCCAAGTTAAAGGATGGAAGCGTACATGCCTTGCTCTTATCAAGTTTGCTAGTGTATTGGTTACTAATCCGAAGGCATCAACATTTCCATTAAAGGTTCTCACTGCTCCGTTTTCTGTATAGAAAGTCCAAGTGGTAGGCGTAATTTCATCTGTATAAGAAATTTGATAAGTAGTTACATAATTAGGGAAAGAGCCTTGAGTCGCTATAGAGTGAATAGGTCTAGAAGTTCCTAAATCAATTTGTAAGAATTGACTGGTGTTATTAACAGTGGGTCTCCAACCATTTCCTGAGGTTTTTGCTTGGCTATAAGCATAAGTAGGGGCATTTTCGGTGGAACCTGAGAAATTACCATTTGCTAAACTTGCCACCAAAGGATTATTAGATAGTGGAGTTAGCCCTTGTTGCCAAATATAAATGTCTGCTCCTGATGCAGTTAAATTTATTGAGCCGGGTACACACATAGAGGTATCGGGTCCTGCATAAACGTTAGGAGGTGTATTGACAGTAACTTGTACGTTATCAGTAGCATTAGGGCAAGTTCCTCCATTAACAGAAACCGTTAATGTATAAGTAGTTGTTGAATTAGGTAAAGCGCGAGGTTGCGCAATATTAGGATTATTCAATCCTGCTGCGGGGGTCCATGAATAGATATAACCAGGAACAGCAGGCGTACCTAGGGTAACAGAATCACCACAAGTGGTTAGGTCTGGTCCTGCGTCAGCAATAGGTGCAGGAACAACAATAATATTAAATTCTTGCTCTAAGGAATCAAAACAAGCGGTTGCGGGAGTTCTATAAGTGGCTACGCGATAAGTAGTAGTTTGAGAAGGAGTAACATTTAAAGTAGAATTGGTTTGACCTACTAATAAAGAATTATTAGCAAACCATTGATAAGTTACAGAACCAGGGCCGTTATAAGTAGCTGTTAAGGTTACTGGGGTTCCTGCGCAGATACTAGAATTATGAGGTCCTATATTGGTTGTTACGTTAATATTTAATTCTGCCATGTCATGCCCATCAAAAGGACCACCAGCCCA
The DNA here is from genome assembly GCA_964493765.1 of uncultured Bacteroidia bacterium. Taxonomy (GTDB): domain Bacteria; phylum Bacteroidota; class Bacteroidia; order J057; family CALLMJ01; genus CALLMJ01. The sequence continues at coordinate 11,901 of CAZBPK010000185.1, forward strand.
AATTTCTGCATTTATGCATGGTAAAATTTCACCTGTTCCAAATCCATCATAAGGACCACCTACCCAAACATTTTCCATAATACAAGGCATAATTTCTCCAGAACTAAAACCGTCATAGGGTCCTCCTGCCCAGACGTTTTCCATAATACAAGGCATAATTTCCCCAGAACTAAAACCGTCATAAGGTCCTCCTGCCCAAACGTTTTCTAGGGTGCAAGGCACTAATTCACCCATACTAAACCCATCATAAGGACCACCATTGAAAATAGGTTCAGTTCCCACTACAAAGGTATCATAATCAGTATAATAACAAGTGCCATTAAATACAGTTACAGAGACTACAGTTGTACCCAAGCCATTAAATATCACTCCAACAGGGTTGGGGTCTGTGGAAGAGCTTGGAGTTGCAGTTGGACCAAAATCCCATAAATAAGTTGTAGAGACAGGAGTTACAATCGTATTGGTTGCATTGGAATAAAAATCCGTAGGAGTTCCTCCTGTAACTACAGCAGGAATATGCGTAATATTTGCTCCGGGTTTGGGGAACACAATTACCGGAATGAAAACAGAATCTTTTTCTCCATTTGCATGGTTAGTTACCACCAATTTTACGTTATAAGTTTGAACAGTACCAGTCTGTGGATATAAATAAGCAGGATTTTTTAAGTTGGAGGTATCGTTAGTTAAAGGAATCACACCGAAATCCCAGAAATAACTTATATCACTTCCTTGTGTTGATTGATTGGTAAACCTTACGGAGTCGGTTTCACAAGCGGATTCAACTGTAAAATTAGCGATAGGTTTATTAGGATTTAAGGGGACACAATTCTGGTCGGGAGCTAAGGTAGTAGAAACGTTAAAACTTAAGGTTCCTGTTGCAGATGTAGGAGTTATCACTTGAACATAATAGGAACCTGTTTCCATGCAATTTAGAGTAAATTGTGTTAATGCATCAGTATTACAAGGACCAGCGGTCATAGCTCCACAAGTTCCATATAAAATTCTGTAACGAATTTGATTGGGAAGAGCAGTGGTATTTTCATTTAATTGGAAGGACATATCATACTTTTGAGAAGAAGAGAAATCTACTCTGAACCAAGTGGATTTATAGCCATTGGGTCCAAATAGACAGCCCATATTAGAACCATCTTCTCCGAATGCTTCACCAATTGTATGGCAATCAACGATTGCAGTTCCGTTAGCAGAACCGCCATCAGTAAGCGAGATTGGGATAGCATTGGTACAAAAATCGCCAGGTTCTTCAATTAACTGAATTTGAGGATAAACATCTTCTGTAGTGTACCAGCAGCCTGTAAGCATTAAATAATAAGTTCCGGGTCTCATACAAGTTTCTCCCCAGTTAGTTCCTCCTGCAAAGATAGTATTGAGGTCCTGTTTCGTTAGACCTACATTAATGACAGAGTCTCCGGGTATATTAGAATAATACAGTTCAGCGTTTTGGTCATTAAAAGTGAATCCTGAACCAATAATATTATAGCGTATTCTTATTTTTCCTGAGGTTCCTACTTGGAATTTATACCATAAGGTTCTTTGCCCACAGGGGTTAGGGTCAGGTGTAGAGCGAGTAGCACAAGCAAAGGTAGTCGTATCTCCATTAAAAGTTCCATTATTTAATACTCCGGATCCAATGGTTCCCGCATGAGAATAAAAATCTTGTGTAACAGGGCGGCCTAATATCCAAGCTTGAGGTTGAATAGTATCATTATTAAATGAGCAACCTGTCATCATGATATAATATCTTCCTGGGGTAACACAAACCTCGCCCCATGCTCTTCCGTTGGCATATACCGTGTTAGGGGTGAGTTTTAAAAGACCTGTAATAGTGGAATCATTAGGGTTAGAACCTATTTTTCTGTATAGAACCATTTCATTGGCATTGTAAGTGGTATCGGTACCACGACCATAATTGATACGCATTCTACCTGCAACCCCCACATCTATAACATACCAAATACTTCTAGGAGCACAAGCGGCTTGGTCTGAAGCAGGGGAATTCGTTCTACATAAAAAGTTAGAACGTGTACCTCTATATAAGCCATAACTTAAAGGAATAGTACCTAAAGGTCCATTAGCCGCTTGCCCTGTGGCATCAATTATATGATTAGCCCAAGAGAAGAAATCATAATCGCTTCCATTGGAGGTGATGGATTGAAATCTAATTCCTACTTCCACTTGGTTATTCAGTTCATTATAAATGTTGTGATCCACAACAATATAATAACGGTCCGTAGTGTTTGTACAGGCGTCTCGGGAAAAAGTAAATGTATTTTGATTGGTACAACACCACCAACTCCCTGTATTCACATTATTACCTACAAAGGTTAAGCCCATAGCTAGAGTGGAATCATTATCAACCGTTCCTGCAATAGCAGAAAATGGAATCGTACCATTAACATCGGATTTATAAACACTAAAAGGGACTTGATTGGTTTCTCCGGTGGTTTTGTTATCTACTCTAATGGTAATGGTACCGCCTCCAGAAACTACAAACGTGTACCATAGATTTCTTCGAATAGGCGGGGCAGTGGTATCTGTAGCCATAGGGTCGAAGAACATAGCATAATTATTAGGCATAGGATAAGGGACAGAAGAAGTATCTGCTTGCACGGGTGGGAAAGCAGGGTACTGTCCCGCCCAACATGCCGCATGAGAATCTAAAGTTCTTGCACCAGGAAAATAATAAGCGGAACGCCCTGGGTCTAATCTTCTGGCACCAGTAGTGCAAGTAAAGAAATCATTAGAGGGAGCCCTTCCTGAGTGTATAGGATTGGTATCCCCTACTTTTCCAAATCTTAAAACATTATCACCGGGTACATTGCCAAAATCATAAGCAGTACTTGCATGGTCAAAGCGAGAAGTTTCTACTTTCTCAAAAGTTAATCTTGGGGTTACAGTTTGCCCCGCGTGGTCATCGGTAGCATAAATTACCAAAGTATAAACCCTAGGTTGCATTTTGCAAATTTCTATTTCTCCCACAAGTGTAGGGCAATAAGTTCCCATATAAATATCTTGTCTTACAATACAATCCTGAATAGGAGTAGTAGAATTGAAAAGAGTTGAATCGGAGGTTCTTGCGTCTAGGGGAAATACCTGAACCCTCATGGAGGAAGGAATATCTTGAATTCTTAGATAAGCTTCGTTAGTAAGGTTGAAGGTATAAAATACCGTTCTATTAAAAGCGCTTCCTTGATGAGGGGGTTGGTCATTAGCGGGGCCGGGTGCTAAGGGAGCACAACCGTTCAAAATACCGGGTAAATTTCTGGAACAATCAAAACGAGCTGTTGCAAAGGTGTAAGTTTGTTTGGTCATAGGGTAAGCGACTCCATCAGCGGCAGTATTCCAAGTAACGTTACCTTGTTGGGAAGCCAGTCCTGGTCTATTGAAATTGGCGGCGGGATAATCTGTTAATTTTGTGATAGTTAAATTATCGGCTTGAGCTAGATTGGCGGCAGTTCCATAAGAAACTACGGTATATTTACCGGGAGGCAACTTAAAGCAAGGGGTAGTACTTTGTGAAGCAAAGCAAGCCCAATTTCTTGTACCATAGATAGGGTCAGAACCACCAGAGGGATTATAAAGGTTTAAATTCGCCCAACCGCCCGGGTCTGATGCCCAACCTGTAAATAATACATGAGTCCCTACTCCACCAGAAATCATTAAATGAGTGGGTTGAGTTAATTCAAATTGACGATAAATTTGTTTCGTTGCACCACCACAAGGGGCTACACCATCAATGGTTCTAGGATTATCTAAACACGAAAAGAAATCTTGAGTGCCCACTGCACCATTATTTGCGTTGCCCATATTATTAACACGCCCAGCAGTAGGGTCATCAAATAAGGTAGTTACCTGAGTAAAAGTCAAGGAAGGTTGGTCACCAGTATTAGGAGAAGAGGCATTCCCAAAGGTTACAAGGGTATAAGTTCCTGGGGCTATACATAGTTGAGTAGAAGCACCACCAAAACAACTTCCTGAAAAACAGTTTGTTACTGGATTTAAACCGCTTATAGTGGAAGGATAGCTAAACGATGTTGCTAATTGCGAGGCTCTGCCTGAATACAAACGATATTGATTTCCACAAGTACCATAAATCAATAAAATTCCCGAAGAGCCGATAGTAAATTCACGGTAAATTGCTCTATCTGTTCCAGAACCACAAAGTGTTCCTCCGGGTAAAACGGTAGGGTCACAATCAAAAATATCATAAGTAGAAACATAATTTGTACCTGACACTAAGGGGTTCATATTATTGATAGCGTTAAAACGCGTGGCATTGGCTAAGTTGAACTGGGACGTTAAGGCTTTGTAGTATATAGAAGGTCTATCGGTAGTGTTAGGTGAATTAGCATTTCCAAAAGCTACTAAGGTATAGATACCGGGATTTAGACAAATATTTCCGGAAGTACAAGTAAAACAATTAGAAACTTGAGTTAAACCAGAAACTGTATTAGGGTAAGTAAACGGACCTCCATAAGCAGAAGCATCACCTGCATACAAGCGGTATTGAGTTCCACAAGAACCCGAAATATTAACAATTCCTTTTTGTCCAATTTTAAAAACTCTATAAATAGCACGGTCTGTTCCTGTTCCACAGGTATTAGGAGGTAAAACTGTTTGGTTACAATCAAAACGATCTTGAGTAGTTAAATAAGTATTATCAGAAACTAAATTTTGAAGAGTACCACCTGAAAAATTAATTCTATCCACTCTTAAAGCAGCAGAAAGATTAAATTGACTTTGAATTTTATTAAAACGCACCCAAATTTGGTCACTTCTTCCTACATCAGACGGATCCCCAAAAGTTACAATTGTATAAACACCCGGTTGAACACAAAAAGGGTTCATTTGATAATTGTTCCACGGAGGAGTTACACAGCCAGAAACATCTACCATAGGGGCTATGGGGAACGTACCAGAAACGCCACCAGAAGTTGCAGAAGCAACATTTCCACGATAAATTTTATAAGTAAAGTTGGAATTTAAACCCCCTACAGTCAAAAATCCAGAATCACTAAAACCATCACCGTCGGAATCACCGATTGTAACTACTCTATAAATAGCTTTGGTATTTCCAGCACAAAAATCAGCGGGTAAAATAGTATTATTACAACCAAAAACATCCGTAGCACTAAATACTTGAATATTATCGGGCAATGGATTATTAGAATTAATTTTTTCCAAAGCAGCACCTGTATTGGTTAAATTAAAGGTATTGCTAGCTACTACGCTGGTTAAACGTAATTGAATCGTAAGATTTTGAGCTAAATGGGAAGTATTACAATCAAAAGGGTTAGAAGAGCCCGAGCGTCCTAGTAACTGTATAGAGTAGGTTCCTGCGGGAACGCAATTAATGGTTTTATCATCTAAAAAATCATCCAACAAGGTTAGACTACAGTTATTATTCACATCACCGCTATAAATACGGACATACATGGGCATACAACCTGAATTGGTAGTTATTTGTATGTTCGCTGTACCTGTAGAAGTAAAAGTCACCCAGTCATTTAAATCATAGGTATTTCCTCCATAAGAGAAGCCTGCGGCAGGTTTTACTGTGGGGCATGGATTGGTACTCATTCTTGCATTACAGCCCCATACATCATTTCTACTTACCAATGTACCACCGGGAGTAGGATTTACAGAACCGATTTGCATGGAAGGATTCATGTAAGGTGCTGAGGCGTTTAAAGGTGATAAGGTTTGTCCACTTCCAACCATATCCAGCTCTATACGAAAAGTGTACATAGAGTCTTTATGGTGAAAAAGCTGAATGGAATAAAAAGTATTTGGCTGAAGATTACAAAAATAATTTTGAGTACTTGTTCCGCCCGTAATTTCTTTGCAACCATCAATAGTAGTTAATGAAGTCCAGTGGTTAGGACCGGGAGCAGTACGAATATCACCTTGATAAAGTGTGTAACCTGCAGTAAAAGTTACATTATTATTTTTACGAAGTCTTATTCTCAAAAAATCTATAGCTGAGGGAGTTCTAAAAACATGCCAAGTAGATTGAGTATAATTTGCGGAACCTGTTAATGAAGGACAAGTTTCAGAAGCATTTTCTATAGTTTGGCAACCCACATCAAAAGTGGAAACTGTTTGAGAACTAGGACTTAAAGTCCCTAAATTTTGAGCAGAAGCAGGAAAGTCAAAATCATTCGTTACGCTGGGTAAAGAAACCGTTATCTCTAAAAATATAGGACCATTCGCATTGGCTTTTGAGCTTACTTGAACTAAATATTCACCGGGAACTAAGCAAGGATTAAAGGTTGAACCAAACTTATTTATAGGCGTTAATTTAGCAGGAGTAATAGCCGATAAAGGGGGATTACAAGTTGAAGATAAATAAACAGCAAAGCCTGCATCCGATTGAGCAATAGCATTGCCCGGTTGTTTTAATTCTACTTTTACTCCTCTAGCAGTAGGTAAGGTAAATTTATACCATACTGATTTTTTGTCATTTCCTGCAGAAACCAAAGTAGAATGAAAGTTTTCTCCAATATCTTTTGTAGCATTTGTAAGGTCATAGGTATTACTAGTATAGACCCCAGTACCAAAATTACCCACTCCAAAATTTACTGTAGAAGCATTTGAGCATAAATCATTTGCAGGTTGGGCATTTAAGGAATGGAACAAAAGAAACAGAAAAAACCAGCTATACAAAGATATAATCTGAAATTTTTTCATAAATGAAATTTTTTTGGGTTAAAAAAATTGGAATCAAGATTAACGAACCCCTCTTCCACCAGTATTACTTTGTCTTGTGATGGTAGTAGAAGCATTGGATCTATCACTTACTCTACAATTACTAATTGGGCTATCCCAAGCTCCGCCTCTTAAACCTTGTGGATAATAAGGTGCCCAAACGTTTGAATAAGCAGGCCAAGCAGTAACATCATACAAACCTGTAGCATCACTTGGAACTCCATCTCCCCATATTCCTGTATAACTTCGAGCAGTTGCTGTACTAATTGGAATTACCCACTCCCAAACATTTCCACTCATCTCCATAACACCATAAAATGTACCACCAGTATACTCTCTAGTTAAAGTATTATCTCTTGCAAAAATACCACAACCTACAGGACCTTGCTGGCAAGTAGTGTAATTATTTCCGTCGCCACCCACAAAAGAATAACTAAAATTACATGAGCCTGCACCATTGTTTTTCATTTCTGCATGAACATTGGCTCCATAATCTATTGCTACTTCGGTTCCATTTTCAGCACCAGGAGCTATAGAATCTATTCTAACCCAAGAAGTACTTCCCCAAGCATAACCGCCTGGTGCAAATACTCCAGGTCCTTTACATATTTTTTCATATTCTAATTCAGTCATAGGTCTTAATGCTGCCCAGTCTAAATATGTAAATAAGTCATTAGAGCTTAACCAATTACAAGCTCTATCTTCTCTATCAGAGCGAACCCTTCCTGCATTAAAATATTGGCTTAGGCGGTTACTACCGTTATTAGCCATAATATGGCGAGGATTAAAAACTTGTGGGCTTACCGTATTACAAAAATCTGCATATTGACCTTGAGAAACTTCGTATTTCATGCAATATAACTCATTAAAGCCTTTTGGAAAATTTTGAGGAACTGTAACCTGCCCTACCAAAGGGTCATTGATACTGTACCCCCCTACAGGGAACTCAGCAGTAATTACAAATGGATTAATATCAACACCGGAAACTCTCAAAAAGTTGGAAGATGTTTGGTCTCCTGCCCCAAAAGCCGCTTGAGGAATTTGTACCATTTCAATACCAAAAACGCGAATATCGTATTCTGTATTTGCGTCCCAAGCATTAGGTCCATTGGCTCCTACAATTCTTAAAGTTGCGGTTTGCCCCGTAATATGCCCTGTACCTACAGATGACCTTCTTATTAATGCCCCTGTATTATGATTTGTACCTCCCCCTAATCTATCCGTTGTAGTAATAGGGCGAGCAAAAGCAATACCCGAAGAAAGGGAATGGTCAGCCATATTAGTACTTAAAAGAGCATGACTCCATGCCCCTGTGCCGCCACAAGGTCTAAATTTAACAAATACCCAAACAGCATCATGATTACCAGGAGTTCCAGTTACATACCAACTATTCTGCCATGCAATACTAAAACTCACATCAGAACCAGGAAATGTTCTGGTTACATTACTAATTACTAATCCATTAGAAAATAAGTTCTGTGTTGAACCTAGTAAAAAACAAGCAAAATACAATGCTTTGATTTTTGATAAAAATACTTTTTTCATACTATAGACATTTTTTGTGTAAGCAAAACTACATTTTTTTCTAACACTTTGTTTTTTGAGAATAAAAGTTTTTTTTAAAAAATTACATAGATATTTGTAACTTTCTTCGTATAATATAAAATTTAAGCCAATTTTTTTGAATTTTCTTACAATAAAAAAAATATCTTTGAATTGATATTCTACCTACAAAAAATATTTTTGCGAACCTAAAAAATTACTACTTTTGTGAACCCAAAAATTTTATGAAATACATTTTCGTTTTTTTGTTTTTAATATCAATTCTTTCTACTAGTTATTCACAATTACAAATGGGTACTTATGTATCAGATAAAACGAAAGAAATTTTGGTAATTCATCATGAAGACAGCTTGATGCTCTTAAATCCAAAGTCCAAAAAAGTTTTTGTTAAACAAGAACCCTTCTTTTATTTAAGTACTGATAAAAAAGATACTTTAAAAATTTCCATCATTGGAGATAAAGAAAAAGATAACTATCTAGGAATTCGTGCTTCGGATAATCCCAAAAGAATGTTTGACTTTTTTGATTCCAATACCAAAGCTGCTTTTAATTACATGTACTTTCTTAAAGAAAACATAAACGGTTCATTCACAAGTTTTGAAACAGGGCATAAAATTATTGTAGATGTATTAAAAAATACTTTTACGTTTAGAATATCTCCCAAAAAAGAAACTATTTATAAAATCTATTCTATAGACTACCCTAATCATAAAATCATTATTTGGAATGAAAAAAAACAAAAAGAAGAAGTGATTTTTAAATTGGCTTACCAAAATTTGGTAATTGAATATAAAGATAAAAAATATCATTTTTCTGAATGAAAATTTTCTCCTTCAAAACATTTTGCGTTTTGTTGGTAGGAACTTTTCTTACAAATTGTAGTTCTAAAAAAAATCAATCCATGGATACTTTTCTTGAAGACTACATTCGTTCTTTACCTAAACAAGAAAAGAGTGTTTTTCAAAATTATAGAAGAATTTGGATTTATTTAGCCAATACATTTGCAAATGGAGACATACCTACCCATCAAGATTTTGATTATTTATTTCAATATAACAAAAATGAGGAAAAATTCTTATTAAGAACTATGTTGGTAAAAGATTCTACTTGGAATCCTTATGCAATTCATTTTTTAGACACTTGCATTAAAATCCATTATCAAAAAAATCATTACCAATCTTGTGGATTAAAATTAGATTATCATTACTCTGAAACCGACAGCGGACAGAAACAAGTAAGTCGTTATAAAGGAATTACACATTTTGCAAACACATCAAAGTATGTTCAAAAAGATTTTTTTTCTAAATATGTGCATGAAATTTATCCATTACCTTTAATATTAGACTTTACCATGCCTAAAAAAGCAAAGTCTTATTTTTGCGTAGATTATGATGAGGTACAAGTGGCTGATTCTTTATATAATGAATTTGCATTTCAAATTTTACATCATATTCGTTGGTTTTCTAAACCATTAATTGATACTTTGCAATTAAAAAAGTTTATTCCCGTTCAAGAAAAAAATATATTTTTACAAGAATATTACAGAATTGTCAAACTTCAACAAATGTGCGAAATGCCCGAAGAAGATTGGCAACATCGTTCCGTAAGACCTGTCATAGACGCTTTTGTTTTAATGATTGCTAAACAAAACTTTGAAAATCCTAATATTTGGAAAGAATCTGGTTTAAATTCTGAACTCATTCATTGGGGATTAACAACTTTAGCTAACCAATGGACAAACATGAGCCCATGGCTTCATCATTACATTTCATCTTCATTGCAAAGCATATTCCATTTTTATTATCCCAATTCTCAAATTGTTTTAAAACTTCCTTCAGGAAAAAGTAGTATTAGAAGAAAACTCAATGCTGAACCTATACTCATTTCCCCTATAAAAATTTTGTATTCTCATTCTAATCAACCTATTAAAGAAATATGGATTTCTTTACCCATTACTAAAAATCAATATCCTCAATTTAAAATAATTAAACAAAAAATCAGAAGCAAATAGTATTTACATTTGCAATTAATCCAACTTATTTAACCCATACTATTGGGTGATTATTTACAAAATAAGGTTTTAATTCAGAATAAGGAACAAAAATTTCGGGTGCACCCAATGAATAAGGACCAATCTCATAAGGGTTATAATGAAAAATCATTCCACCATAGGTAATTTGAATATTTTCAGGAACAAAAACTTCGTCTAAATTAACAGCATCTAAATTGTTCGTTTTATATTTTTGTTTTAACTTGGTTTTCAATAAAGAAATTAAATTTATCTCAGAATCATTTTTAAACAATGTTTCTAAAGTAATCATTTGACCATTCAATGTATTATAATTGGTATGCCAAGTCCCATAAGTTCCATGAGCACCGCCATTATAAGCGTACATACTGTTTCTATAACTTAAAATATTGTTTTGATTAAAAACAGGGTAACCTAATTGAGAATTTTCCCAGATACAAGTAAACGGTGCATTATCACACATTTCTTTCTCATTAGCTATAAAACCCTCATAATCACCTCTTAACCTATCAAATTCTTTTTTAAATTCTGATTTAATAGAACTTTCATTCAAATCTTTGGTTTTAAGATTGATGTCCGACAAAATTGAATCACAAATAGTTTTTAATACACTTGGAGTTTTGCTAGGATTGAGATTGGGAAAAGGAAAATATAAGTTTAAATAATTTTTTAATCCATAATCTTTAGATGCTTGAAATTCATCTTTCATTTCCACATTTTTGAGTTTTAGTCCTGAACTATAATTTTCTGATAAATTAACATTTAATTTTTTGGCTTGTTGGAACCAAATTCCAGTTAATTGATTTCCTGATAGTTTTACTTCCCAATTTCCCGTTTCATTATTGTTCAAGTCATATTCTTTAAGTTTCCAAACTCCATTTTCTTCTTTTCCTGATAAATTCAAAGGTTGACCCTGTGAATAATAAAAATAAGAACCTCTTATATCTTCAGGAGTTTTGAGAATATCCATAGAAACTTTGATATCGGTCCCAATAGTCCCCTCAAAATGGTAATATTGAGCATTTAACCACTGAAACAAACTTAAAAAAAGTAAAACGTTATGTTTTTTCATAAATGATAAATTTCGTTATTTTTAAAATGACCGTTAATAAAATCTATAGCTTGAACTTTGGATTTTCCTTCTAACTGTAACTCTTTTATTATCAAGATTTTTTTATTACCACAAACCACACAAAGTTTTTTATTCAGGGCAAACATAGTGCCAATTTCTAATTCTGAACTCATTTCTGTTAATTCAGTTTGAAAAATTTTTAATTTTTTTTCTAAAAAAACAGTCCAAGCAGTTGGATAAGGGGAAAGACCTCTTACCAAGTTATGAATTTGAATATCAGATTGATTCCAAAAAATAAGTGTATTTTCATTGTTTAATTTAGGAGCATGATGCTTATAAAGATTTACATCTTGCGGGAAAGGAACAATAGACTGGTTTTCAATTTTTTGTAAAGTTTCTAATAAAAGTTCAGCACCAAGAATCATGAGATGATCCTGTAAAATTCCAGCATTCCAATCAGGTTGAATATCTATAGATTTTTGAAGTAAAATTTTTCCTGTATCAATTTCTTTTTCAATAAAAAAAGTGGTTACACCTGTTTTATTTTCACCGTTGATGATTGCCCAATTAATTGGAGCTGCACCTCTATAATCTGGCAATAAAGAAGCATGAACATTTAAAGTTCCCAATTTAGGGAAAGACCATACCTTTTCAGGTAACATTCTAAATGCAACTACAACAATTATATCGGGGTTATAATGATTTAATTGTTCATAAAATTCATCGGATTTTAAATTGGTAGGTTGGAGTATAGGTAGTTCATGTTGTAATGCAAACTTTTTAACATCTGATTCTGAAACTTTTAGTCCTCTACCCGTAGGTTTATCTGGAGCAGTAACAACAGCAACAATTGGATAAGAATTATCTAATAAAATTTTTAAACAAGGGACAGCAAAACTGGGGGTCCCCATAAACATTACTTTCATTAACTGCAAAAATATAAGTTTTTTTTACTTCCTCACGAACAAACAAAGAAAAACTTATAAAGGAAATTTTAATCAAAAATTAATTGCAACTATCCTTATAAATAAATAAATACTCATAAATGGATTTAGCAGCCTCATCTTTGAAGTCTTTTTTTAATTTTCCGTTATCATAAGAGGTTTTAACAGTGTTAGCAGTTTTGTAAACATTACACCACAAGCCCATATCATCTAAATAAGTTTGGCAAGCTATAATTGCATACACCAAATTCACTGCATAAGAAAAATCTTTCTCTTTTTCATTATTTTTTTCATAAGCCATGAAAGCAATGTCATGAGCGGTATTAACATCAAAATAATTGTCCATTGCAAGGCAATAAGCGTAAATAATCAAATCATGAGAATTTGCTTTTGCAAGAAATTGTTCTTCATTACTCACTTTATATTTCGTGATAAATGTTTTTAAGAGACCTGGAGCATTGCTTAAACCATCTATATTCCAACCATTTGCATTGATTAAAGATAATCTTTCTGCAACAGTATTTTTAGAATTTACTAAAAAATCAAATTCTTTTTGAGTAAGTATTTGATTACCCGATTGAGTTTTTTTCATAACCTCAGCTATTATAGGTACATTTTTGTAGGAATCCGCCCAATAAGTAGAAGTAATCGGAGAATCAGCGAAAACTGTGAAGTTTTTGAATAAAAGAACCATACCAATGATGAATAAACCCAAATTTTTCATAACACAACAAAAATAATGATTTTTTTAATTTAATAAAAAAGCACCCAAAAAAATTTAGGTGCCACATAAACTATGAAACGATTAAACTTGCTTTAGCGAAACAAACAAAAGCTTATTTTTTCTTGCCGTAACGAGAGAAAAATTTATCCACTCTACCAGCAGTATCCACAAATTTTTGTTTTCCAGTAAAAAATGGATGTGATTTACTAGAAATATCCAATTTAATTAATGGATATTCTTTACCATCTTCCCAAACTATGGTTTCTTTGGTTTTTGCACAAGACTTGCCTAAAAAAGCAAATTCGCAAGATGTATCCTTAAAAACTACAAATCTATAATCAGGATGTATGTCTTTTTTCATTTTTCTTTTTTTAAGTTCGCAAAATTACTCCCCAAAATTGTAACTACCAAATTTTTTTTTATAAAAATTATTCGTTGATTTTGAAAATACAAAAGTTGAATAGCAAAATTCCCACAACTCTTAAAAACTCATTATAGTTTTGTGTATAAAATCTTAACATTTGGCATTAAAATTGAAATTAATTTTGAAAAAATTATACAACATGATAAAACAAAAGTTTTTAATTTTCATTTTATTAGGATTATTTTCTGTAATAAATGCTCAAAATTCTAATGAAGAATTATTAATTCCTTTTAGAAAAGGCACAAAATGGGGATTTGTAGATAAAAATAAGAAAGTAGTTTTAGAGTATAAATTTGAAAATTTATGGTATTTACAAGAAGGTTTAGCCAAGGCACAAAAAGGTTTAAAGTGGGGTTTTATTGATAAAACAGGAAAAACTATCATCAAATTTAAGTATGATGCTGTAGATAATTTTTATGAAGGATTAGCCTTAGTAAAGAGTTCTGGAATGGACGATGAAGAAATGGAAGAAGAAGAGGTTTCAGAAATGTGTGGTTTCGTAGATAAAACAGGTAAAGAAGTAATTTCATTAAAATATGAAGATGCAGTAAGATTTTATGAGGGTTTTGCAGCAGTAAAATCAGGCGGTAAATGGGGTTTTGTGGATAAAACAGGAAAAGAAATAGTTCCATGCAAATACTCTTATGGTTTTCAATTTAGTGATGGAATGGCAAGAGTAAAACTAGGTAAAAAATGGGGCTTTGTAGATGCAACTGGAAAAGAAGCCATTCCTTTAAAATACGAAGATGCAGGGAATTTCTCTAGTGGACTCGCACCCGTTAAATTGAATGGAAAATGGAGCTTTATTGATAAAACAGGAAAAGAAATCATACCCCCTCGTTATGAAGATGCTAAGCCTTTCAGCGAAGGTATTGCCTGCGCTAAATTAAACGGAAAATGGGGATTCATCAATACTGCAGGAAAAGAAATTATTTTGTTCAAATACGAAGATGTAAAACCTTTTAGTGATGGTATGGCAGGCTTCAAAGAAAATGGAAAATGGGGTTTTTTTGATAAAACCGGTAAAAAAATAGTACATCAAAAATATGATGATGTTGGGCAGTTTAGTGATGGTATGGCTTCTGTTGAATCTATTAAAGGTAAAGGAATTGGTTTTATTGACAAAACGGGTAAGGAAGTAATTCCGTTTCAATATGAAAGCCATACACAATTTTTTAAAGGAATTGCCTTTGTTAAAAAGAATGATAAAGGTGGATACATTGATAAAAAAGGAACCACTTATTGGGAAGATTAAAAAACTAAAGCTCAACTTTATAGTCAATTTTCTTCAGAATGATTCGGGATAAAGATTGTTTATCCCGAATTTTATTTTAAAACCCTTGAAATGTTGATAATTACCCCTCATTTTGCCAATCTGATGTTTATTCATATACTTTAAAATTTAAAAGTTCATGCAGGAGAAATAAATAAATTTTGAATGAATTTTCCCAATTTTTATGAAAATTTTTTTGGAGTTATGGATTGCATATCATGAAGTATGCGTGAGGGATGCGGAGGGCATGAAATGGCACTGCCTTTTTTCGCTTTTGAAAAAAGTGGAAAAAGGATTGCCGAAGCGATAGCGAAGCCCGAAGCAGCCCGACCCGAACAAAGTGAGGGGCACGCCCAAAAAACAAGTAATCTTTCATTTAATTATGCTTTGAATTTCTATAAGTAAAACAAAACTTTAAATTTTTTTTGACAAAAGAGGTTCTTAAAATGAAGACAACAAAATTTGTAATTATATTTAAAAAGTTTCTAATTTCGCAGGCTTGAAATTATTGTCAATGGAATATAAAAAAATCAACGATTATGTAGGCTGGGGTGTATTTTTAGTAGCAACGATTGTATACTTTTTAACGGTAGCCCCAACTGCAAGTTTTTGGGATTGTGGTGAATTTATAGCAGTATCGAATGAATTACAAGTACCACACCCTCCTGGTGCACCATTATTTTTATTAATTGGTAGATTATTTGCAATTTTTGCTCCAACTTCTGAAACAGTTGCTTTTATGATCAACTTAGTTTCTGTGTTTTCTTCTTCTTTTACAGTATTATTTATTTTCTGGACTATCACAATGTTAGGCAAAAAAATTGTTGCTCCTAATGAAGAGAACCCCAATAAAGAAACTACTATGGCTTTAATGTTTGCAGGAGCTGTTGGTGCTTTAACATGTACATTTTTAGATTCATTTTGGTTTAATGCAGTAGAAGCAGAGGTTTATGCAATGTCATCATTTTTTACAGCAATAGTAGTATGGTTAATGTTAAAATGGGAAGCAAGGTCTAATGAACCCAATAACTTAAAATGGATTGTATTAATTGCTTATATCATGGGTCTTTCCATTGGTGCACACTTGTTAAACTTATTAACGATTCCTTCACTTGCACTCATTTATTATTACAAAAAAACTGAAAAACCTACTACTTTCGGTGTTTTAACATCACTATTCATAGGAGCTGTCATTTTAGCAGTTATTCAATACGGTGTTATACAAATTACTTTTGACCTTATCAAATCCTTAGAAATTTTCTTTACTGGGTACGAAACAGAACAAGGAACAAAACATGGTTTAGGCTTACCTTTTGGTACTGGTCTAACTTTAGGCTTAATCACTTTAATTGGTAGCTTAGTTTATGGAATTTATTATTCCCAAAAAACACAAAAGCCTGTTTTAAATGCTGTTTTAGTTTCTGCATTGATGATTTATATAGGATACTCTTCTTATGCTTTGATTTTTATTCGTTCACAAGTAAATCCTCCAATAGATGAAAATAATCCTGAAGACGTTATGTCTATGTTAAGTTATTTAAAACGTGAACAATACGGAGATAGACCATTATTTTACGGTCCTATGTATAACGCTAGACCTACTGAAGACCCCTCCAAAAAAGGAAAACCTATTTACATTAAAGCTCCAGGTAAATCAAGATATTTCTTAGAGAGTTACAGAAAAGAAGCGAAATACCCTGCAGGTTCAGAAAGATTTTTCCCAAGGATGCACAGCTCTTCTCATTATAACTCAGGGGCTTTTGGTTATTCTAATTTTGTAAAAAATAAAGGTGCAGACCCTAATGACCCTTATGACGACCAACCCACAGGACAAGAAAATATGAAGTTCTTCTGGAAATACCAAGTTTATCACATGTATTGGAGATATTTCTTATGGAACTTTGTAGGACGTGAAAACGATATTCAAGAAGCTGATTGGGAAGATGGTTTAATCAAAAGACCGGGTAGTAATGTTCCTGATTTCTATAAAAATGATGAAACCAAAAATCATTATTACTTTTTGCCTTTAATTTTGGGGTTATTGGGTTTATTCTGGCATTATTCACGTGCAAAAAAAGACTTTTTGGTAGTTACTACTTTATTTTTCTTTACAGGTCTTGCCATCATTCTTTACTTAAACCAAACACCTTCTCAACCTCGTGAAAGGGATTATTCTTATGCAGGTTCATTTCAAACGTTTTGTATTTGGATTGGTCTGGGAGTATTAGCATTAAAAGAAATTTTTGAACAAAATAAAATAAAGGTTCCTGTGGCAGTACAAGGTGGCTTAGCATTGGTATTAGTTCCTGGAATTATGGGTGCAGTAAATTGGAAAGACCATTCTCGTGCAGGAAATTATGTTGCTCCTGACTCTGCTTATAACTTATTAAATTCTTGTGCTCCTAATGCAATTTTATTTACCAATGGTGATAATGATACATTCCCTCTTTGGTATTTGCAAGAAGTAGAAGGAATCAGAACTGATGTAAGAATTGTTAACCTTTCCTTATTAAATACTGACTGGTATATAGACCAACTCAAAAATCAAAAATCCAATGATTCTGAGCCTCTTCCTATTTCATTACCTATTGATCAATACATTGGTGAAAGAAATGCATTTTCTATGTTCCCAACCCAAGTTGTAGAAATACCTGTTAATAAAGAAGATTTAGTCAAAAATGGTGTAGTAAAAGAAAAAGATTTAGATTTAGTAGAATCTCCTATGTTATGGGAAATTAAATCTCGTAATAATCAATATTTATTGAAACAAGACTTGTTAATCAAGGATATGATATTGACAAACGCACAACAAGGATGGAAACGCCCAATTTATTTTGCAATAACGATTCCTCAAAGTAGCTATGTAAATTTAATGGATTATTTCCAGTTAGAAGGCTTAGCTTATAGAGTAGTTCCTATAAAAAGTAAAGGTTCTCAATATTCATTTGGTAGAACGGATAGAGAAATCATGAAAGAAAATTTAATGAAAAAATTCCGTTTCAGAGGCTTAAATGACCCGTCAATTTTCAATGATGCAAATATCAAAAGAATGGTTGGTAATTTTAGAAGCAACTTTTTCCGTTTAGCTATGAGTTATATTGAAGAAAATGAAAATTTGGAAAAAGAACTTCAAAACCCTAAAATTGACACAAATAGAAAAGCTGAAATTGAGCAAATTATAGCCAACAATAAAAAAGAAGCAAAAGAAGTTTTAGATCATGCGCGTAAAGTGATAACAGATGAGGCTGTTCCAACAGAATCATATAATTTAGCAATTAATGCAAGAGCTTATTTAAAAATTGGTGAAGAAAAATCAGCTGATGATTTAATACAAATTGCTAAAAAACGTGCTTTTGATTCCTTTACTTATGATAAAATTCGCTTTAAAGGAAGAATTGACCCCGAAAGTTTGGATATGTATGCCTGCCAATTAATCATGCGTGCTTATACAGAATCCAAAAAGTTTGAGAAATTAAAAGCTTTCGCAACTGAATTATCTCAAGTTACTGGTGACCCTCAATATGAACAATATGTTAAACAATTTTTAGGCAACCAAGCTTTAGTAGATTCTGCTTTAAAAGAAATGGAATAAGATTCCATAATCTAAAAAAAGCCAACTTTAATTAGTTGGCTTTTTTTATTTTTAATTTTTTTGTTCCATTACATTATTTTGTAAATTCGCAGAAAATCATTACTAATGAAACACTTCATTTTTTGGGGTTTATTGGTTGTATCCTTTTTATCAGCTTGTAAAAAAGATAAGCAAAATCAAAATCCTGATAAAAACAATAACGACAATAACTCGCCCTATAGTCAAGTTGAGAATACTTATGGATTTAATTTATTGAGAAAAATATCAGGAATCTGGGCTGGACCAGTAACTTCAACTACCATGATTGGAGATTTTCCTGAATGGGTGAGTGATATAAGACCCATCTCCACTGCCCAAGTATCTGGAAAAAATGAGTTGGATAAAAATAACGACATTTTTTTAGGTTTTTTTGTTGCAAAATATAAAAATGAGTACCGTTTATGTTTTAGGAATGGCGGACTTTTTGGCGGAATGTCTCGTATTTCTTATTTTTTATGTGATAGTGTTCATGAAACTACTGACCATTCCTATTATCGTTTTTCTGAAATAAAAAAGGGAATCAATAGGGCTTATTCAGAAGTAATCTTTGTAAAAGACAGTATGTATTTACGTTCATACACAAATAAAAACAACACACAATCAAGTGCGGTTCTCCACATGAGTTGGTCCTCAAAATTACAAGATACCACTTCAACACAAAATGCTATTCAGGTTCATCAATATCCCAAAAAAGAGTTAGTAAAAGATTTTTCAACGACTTTTGATGGATTAGCAGAATCCATAATATTCTCTACTGGTCAAGACCCCTATAAAGAGGAAGATCATCCATATTTAGGAAAAACCAGTGTTTCTTTTACTTTTTCTCCTTCATTCACTCCAGATCCTAATAAAAATGTGTATTTGGTACTAACCACTCAACCCTTGATTTCTGGAATGTCTTATAATCCTGCTAATTTAAAATATCGTAGTAGATATGTTCAAGTGAAAGCCAGTGAAAATTCTTTTGATTTTAATTACATGCACCCAGGTTCTTATTACTTGTATGCTTTTTATGATAAAGATGGAAATGGAACTATTAACAGTGGTGACTGGATGAATTCAACTGCTACTAATTTTACTTTAGGGACAAAAGCACAACTCACTACCACAGCAAATATCAATTTTATTATTCCCTAATGGAAAATACACCCGTTTTTAAAGACTTAAAAGTATTAGAAATTGCTACAGTATTAGCAGCACCTCAAGTAGGTCAATTTTTTGCAGAACTTGGAGCAAAAGTCATCAAAATTGAGAATCCGAAAACCCATGGTGATGTTACAAGAAAATGGTTAATTCCGAATGAAATTACTGAACCTTCTGCATATTTTACTTGTGCAAACCTTGGAAAATATTCCATTGCATTCGATTTATCTTTAAATTATGATCGTAAAATCGTTTATGACTTGATTCAAGATTCTGATGTTTTGATTATGAATTTAAAACCGGGAGATGCTCCCAAATTAGGGTTGGAAACAGATTTTCTTTTGAAACATAATCCCAAATTAATTATAGGAGAAATTACGGGATATGGTGAAAATTCTTATAGAACGGGTTATGATGCTGTAATTCAAGCAGAAGCAGGTTTTATGTATTTGAATAGAGAACCTAGTCAATTCCCTCAAAAAATGCCAGTAGCATTTATGGATTTAATGGCTTCTCATCAATTAAAGCAAGCTATTTTAATAGCTTTATATGAAAGAATTTTTACCAATAAAGGGAAAAAAGTTTCGGTCTCTTTAATTGAGGCGGGTATAGCTTCATTAGCCAATCAGGGAACTGCTTATTTAGTTTCAAACCAAAATCCTGAACCTTTGGGCTCTGAGCATCCTTCTATTTATCCTTATGGTGCTATCTTCGAAACCCTTGATAATAAATTTGTTATGTTGGCAGTTGGAAATGATAAAGAATTTATAAATTTGTGCAAATCTTTACATTTGGAAAACCTATACTCCGACGAAAGATTTCACACTAATCCTCAAAGAGTAAAAAATAGAAACATTCTAAAACCTCTCTTGGCTGAAAAAATTCTTCAAAAAAAACAAGAAGAATGGATTAACATATTGAATGAATTAAAAATTCCTTGTGCACCCGTTAATGATGTGAAAACTATTTTAGAATCGGATTACGCAAAAGATTTAATTTTTTATTATCATGGAAAGCCCAAAGGGTTAAAAACTATTGCCTTTAAAGGCATTACTTTAGAAACTCAATTATTACCAGCTCCTTTATTGAATGAGCATCAGAATACAATTTTGCATTAGGTCTATTTGATTTTTTTAAATATCACAAAAAAATATTATTTTTGGCACTTGATTTGAAAGTAAACAAGATATGATTTCAAGAGCATTATTTATAACTTTGATCTTTTTGTTCAGTAACTTGCATGCACAATTCTCCAATTTAATTATTGCAAGTGATAACATGGAGCAATTTTTATTAACGGTTGATGGAGAACCCATTAATCAAGCCTCTCAAACTCAAGTGAGAGTAGATGGTTTAGCACCTGGTTTGCACAAACTCATTATTCAAGTCGTTCAAAAAAATGGATTTACTATCATGGTAAAATCCAATGTTTTTTTAGAGGCTGGAAGTGAATTTTATTATAATTTGAAAAAAAATAACCGTAATGAATACGTTTTAAGGCTCTATAACATGGTTCCTATAGCTTTTAATCCACCAGTGAATAATTTTGGAACTCCGCCCCCAAATCAAATTATTCCTCAACCCAATATTCCAACAGGAAACAATAATACGGTCATCAACCCTCAAATTAATATTAATATTGGTGGTAATCAAAACACTACACCACAAGGAAATCCCGTTTTAAATAATCCTAATCCCAATCCTTTACCCGGATATAATGGACCTATTGGCTGCCCTTACCCTATTTCCGATGCCGCTTTTAATGAAATCAAAGCAACTATACAAAGAAATAATTTTGAAAGCACTAAGCTTTCTGTTGCAAAACAGGTAATTGGTTCTAATTGTTTATTATCAAAAGATGTAAAAGAAATCATGGACTTGTTTAGTTTTGAAAGTTCTAAGTTAGAATTTGCTAAATTTGCTTATGGTCATACCTATGATTTAGGTAATTATTTTATTGTAAATCAAGCATTTAATTTTGAATCTTCAATTTCTGATTTAGACAATTATATTCGTTCACGAAGATAAAATTCCATTATTTATTATAAAAACAATTCTCTTTACACTAAAAAGTAAAGAGAATTTTTAATTTATAAAAATTCAAGACTGTTAGGGTAAGCCCCAAAAATTATCATGCTATATATACATAAATTTTATAAATTTGCATGATGGAAAAGCTAGTGGTTATTATCATAGGAACCAATGAAGAAGCCAAAACGGCAACCGAATATTTGTTAGAGAAACAAGCTGTTATTTATGGATATTTATCAGAAAAAGAGAAGCCCGAAGTTTCTGAAATTTTAGATATTCCTGTTTTAGGTTTTTATGAAGACAAAACCTATTTAGATTTATTAAAAAAACCTGATATTCAATATTTTATAGCCGTAAAAGATGCATCAAAAAGATTAGAGGTATCTCAAAAAATATTTAAATCTTGTAAAAAACACCCCATATCTGTGATTCATCCAACAACATATATTGCAAAATCTGCTTCTTTAGCCAATGGAGTTCTGATAGGGCCTTTTTGTAGTATAAGTGAAAATGTAAGTATAGAAGCAGATACATTTATAGGAAGCCATGTAAGTATAGGAGCGAATACGCAAATCAACAGAAGTTGTGATATACAATCTGGAGTGATAATTGGTCAAAATGTGGTAATGGATAAAAATGTGTATATAGGTTTAAATGCAACTATTCATCAAGGTATAAAAATTGATGAGGGTGTTGTGGTAATGTCTGGATCAGTGGTTTTTCAGTCCGTAAAAAAAGGAAATTCCGTTATGGGTAACCCAGCCCAGATTCTTAAAAACTAAAATATGTTCAAAAATATTGGAATTGTTCTTCAAAAAGAATATTTGACAAGAGTTCGTCAAAAAACATTTATTATTGCAACCCTCTTAACCCCAATTGGTTTTATCTTGTTGGGAGTTTTACCTGCTCTAATTGCTAGTTGGTCTAGTGATACAGATAAAATGACAATATGGGTAATTGATGAAAAAAAACTTTTGGATTCCCATTTTGAATCTATGAATACTTCTGATATTCAGTATAAAACTGCAAATTATAGTTTAGCAGAAGGTAAAAGTCAAATTAAAAATAAAGAAGATGAAGCCATATTGGTAATTCCTGAATCGTTTGAACCCAAAACATTGAATGTTACTCTTTACAGTTCAAAATCTTTGTCTATAAGTTTGTTAGGAAAAATTAAATCCCAATTAAAGAATCAAGTTTCAGAATATAAACTCAATCAAGCAAATATTTCTAAAGAACAAAAGGAACTTCTTAACTTTAATTTAGATGTCAATACAGTAAAAATTTTAGACGAAGGGGAAGAAAAAACTTCAGCCATACTAGCAGTAGGTATAGGTTATATTATGGCAATATTGATTTACATGTTTTTGTTAATGTATGGTTCTATGGTGATGAGAGGTGTGGTAGAAGAAAAAAGCAATAGAATTATGGAAATCATAGTTTCTACTGTAAAACCCATAGATTTAATGATTGGTAAAATATTGGGAATTGCATTAGTAGGTTTAACCCAATTTTCTATTTGGGTAATTACCATATTGTTATTCAATTTAATTTTGAGTTTTTTCATTAGCACAGAAGTAACTATCAACGAACAACAAGGAATTACAAAATCCGAAATGCAAAATATTATGAATGAAGTTTATTTTGCTATTAATAGTTTTAAAATAAGTTTGATTTTTCATTTTATTTTTTACTTTTTGGGTGGATATATTTTATATGGAAGTTTATTTGCTGCAATTGGAGCGATGATAGATAACGAATCTGATGCTCAGCAATTGTCTTTAGTGGTAATTTTTCCTGTTTTAATACCCATATTATTGATTGGTAATTTTATTCAAAATCCAAATGGGAGCCTTGCAATTTTTATGTCAATATTTCCATTATTTTCATCTATAACCATGATGATAAGGCTTGCTGCAACCGATGTGCCTTGGTTTCAGTTGGTTTTATCTCAAATATTATTAATTGTTGGTGTAATTGGATTAGGTTGGCTTTCTGCAAGAATTTTTAGAGTAGGAATACTTCTTTATGGAAAAAAATATTCCTTTAAAGATGCCATAAAATGGGTTTTTTATAAAAATGGATAAATAAAATTTGTTTTTTCAAATACCTATTGTATTTTGCAATAATTTTGAAACAAAATTTATGGCAACGATAAAACTATTTTTGAAAAATTTATTAATTTCCTTAATGACTGCAGGGTTAATGTACCAAGTAGGAATTAATGATTATATTGATTTTCCAAAGAATTATCCTAATGATTATATGATTTTAGCTTTATCTATAGCTTTTTGTTCATTTTTATTAACATATAATCAACAAAATCATGATAGAAAAATTCAAGAAAGTGAAGAATTGGGCAGTTAATAATTTACT
>CAZBPK010000186.1:0-2842 GCA_964493765.1 uncultured Bacteroidia bacterium
TGCAACTTTTTTAGGAAGGAAAGGGACAAAAATAATATCTCTCCATCAGGGTAAAGAGGAGAAAGAATATTTTCTTTCTCCCTTTCCTTGAAAAATATAATTTTTTTACTCCAAAAGTTGCATTTATTAGTTGAATTTAGTTAAGTATAAAAGTGATGCTACAGGAAATAATGGCTTATGGTTTTTTGCAGAATATAAAAGTGATGCTAAAAAGAAAATTTATTTTGTAGAATACAAAAGTGATGCTGACCTGATTATTTACTTTACTGAGTATAAAAGTGATGCAGGATGGCAAAACAAAAGCAAAATGCATTTAATGTACTAACCCAACTTGTGCAAAACATGCTTTGTACGAACTATTATCCTGAATTACCTGTGCATAGGAAATAGGAAAATATTGTGCGAAGCATGTGCACATCATGCTACGCACTGTGCAGTAGTAATGATGCTGCTTTGTGCTTTCTATGTATTTGAAAACAAGGATATTTCGATTTGTTTTGTTCTGTTTTTTTGTTGTATAAAATCAAGTTTAAATTCATCTCGTATTTTCCCATTATTACTAATCCTGTCTATTATCATTTTATAGTATTCAGGATGTAATTCACAACTTATATAGTTACGTTTTAAATTTTTACACATAACTAATTCACTTCCGCTACCACCAAATAGTACAAAAACATCATCACCTTCCTGAGTACAAGATTTTATGAGCATTTCAACAAGTCCCGAAGGTATTTGGCAGGAATGAAAAGTTTTGTCTTTACTTACATTTTTCACTAAATCGAAATAAAACCAGCTGTATGGCATTCGTCCTAAATGGCCTGCTGCTATTCGTTGTTTAATTCTCTTATCTGTTGGGTTTTGATATGGAACTGCCACATTTTCTTTATAAAATTTATTGTCTTTACTTTTTGTTGCATGCAAAATACTTCTATGAGCAGTAGTAAAGCGTCTCGGACTATGGCCTACATTAGTGTTATATATCCAAACATAATCTTGCACATCGTAAGCGTTATCGTCTAAAAATTTCACTCGCAAATAGGCATTTTGTTTCGGATAGTTTATCATAAATAAATTTCCTGTTGGTTTTAATACCCGCATACTTTCTTTTGTGAGTTCAATATACCAGTCAATATATTCGTTCCATTTTTTAGTGTAATTTTTACCTGCATAATTTATTCCAACATTGTAATCAGGGTCGCCATAAACCATATCAATAGAATTATCAGGTATTCGTTTTAATACGGTAATCACATCTTCATTAAAAACTTTATTTTTAAATTCTTCTAACATGGTTTTTAGTTTTGTTGTATTAATCTATAAGCTGCTGATTTTACAAATTTAATAGATGTTATGTCAAATGGATTAGAAAATGTATAAGCCCAAAGTTTTAGTATATCGCCTGTGTTTGCTTTTTCACGCACAACATAAACTCCAAATATTTCTTTGATTTTTCCCTTTATAGTTTCTTGTGAATTGGCCTTGTAATAATACAAAAAAGGATGATATAGTTGGTAAACTGCAAAATTGTCGGGTTTTCCGTTTTTACCTTCAAATACTCCAACAGTTCCTTTAAACTCAATAGTTAAATCTATTTCAATTTGGATATTTTTTAATTCTATTTTTGCTTCTTTTCCAAATGAATATTGAAATGAGGTTTTAGTTCGGTGCGGGAAATAAGTTTTTGGCCTATTCAAAATATCAACATCATCTAATTCGGTATCTTGACCAAATAGAAAATGATGTAGTATTCTTTGATTATTGGCAACAGATAAAATATTACTCTCGCTTGAGTTATATTGATTCAAAAGACTTTTTTGATACTTCCAATCTAAAGTTTCTTGAATAGGTTCAAAGTCGTGATATACTTTCTCTATTCCCTTAATAAATTTGTGTTTGCCACTTCCTAAATGAATTATAGCAATATTATTGTTGATTAAAATTTCAGGAAGTTTTGTTTTATTATCAAGTTTAGTAACATCAAATGGATTGCCAAACCCAACTTTTTTACATACATCTTTTACAAGGTCATTATGAAAAACATAGTTATTCTTGCGTTTACAAATTTTATATAGTTCTTCAATTACTTTATCTTTTTTACTACCCATATTGTATTCAGTTTTATTTACAACAAAATTAGTTTTTTTGAATGTAACATCATTTTTTTCAGCATTGTGTATAATAAATTTGGTACTTGCCGCAGGGGTGTTGTCAAAAATTCCCTTTGGATATTTGACAGCACACAAATATACAAAACAAATTAAATATAACTAAAAAATATTTTTTGAATTGTGTGTAATTATCTAAATTGGGTGAATTCAAGTCACAAATGCAACTTTTTGATGGTGCAAATATAAATAAAATTTTAATCTTGGAAAAATAAATAGATGTATGAGTAAATATTTATAGAAAACTCTACTCAAACAAGCAGTTTTTAGAAAAATTGTAAGGGGATCAAAACAAGAAAAAACACTTATACGATGAAATGTTAAAGGATATAGAGGAGGGTGTATGAATCGTTTGGGAAGTTGATTATCTTTGGTATAACTTAAATAAGAAATTAAGTTGCAGAAAAACAGAGTGCGTTTGATGGAGAGATGTGCGTATAGCACTCTATTGGTTAGAGATAACCCAATCTTTTTCTTGATCTGTTATTAAGTTTGTCTTGCACTTCTTGTATCTGTTCATCAGTGATATTTTCAAAAGAGAATTTCTTCGGAAAGTATTGTCTAATGAGCCCATTTAGATTTTCATTTGCTCCTCTTTGCCATGACTGATAAGGTTTTGCAAAATATATTTCTACACCTAATCTTTGACTTATCTTTTCATGTGCAGCAAATTC
>CAZBPK010000187.1:0-5861 GCA_964493765.1 uncultured Bacteroidia bacterium
ATCCTCTTTTTTGTATTGTTCTGCGAGATAGTTTCTAAATCGCATCAAATCAATGTAATTCCTTGCTTTTTGAATTTCAATTAATACTTTCTTGCTTTCTCCTTTTTCGGTTTTGATGGTGGCAATAAAATCTAAACGAAAGACGGCTAAGTCTGCTAATTCATCTACATAAGTAAATTCTTGGGGTTTAACTTCCACTTTTTCAATGTTTTCTTCTAAAAGAGTGCCAATAAAAAACTTCGCAACTCTTTCATTTTCCATCATTCTTTTAAAAACTACGTCATAAATGGGATTAGCAATAATCATAATGCAAAGATAATGAAAATCTTCATGATTTTATACAATAAAGGCTCAATCCCAAAAATCTATTCACAACTCAAAACTCCCCAACAAGGATGTTGGGCATACTTTCACTCCCCAACAAGGATGTTGGGCATACTTTGATTTCCCCAACAGGATGTTAGGGATACTTTCACTCCCCAACAAGGATGTTAGGCATACTTTGATTTCCCCAACAAGGATGTTTGGGATACTTTCACTCAAAACTCAAAACTCAAAACTAACTAACAAGATGTTAGTCATACATAACTCAAAACTCAAAACTAATCACTACCTCATCACCGTAACCGTGCCTACACGCTCCACTAGCTTACCATCACGCTTTATTACCTTTAAACGATATACATACACTCCATCCGACACAAATCCTTTTTCCGTTTTTCCCAACCACACACAAGCATCGCTTCCCTCGCATCTAAATATCGGCTGAGTATCTCGATTAAATATCTCCAAACTGTGCCATACACAATTCCTACAAACATAACTAAAAACATCATTCATGCCGTCGTTATTCGGTGTAAATGCATTCGGTATCCATAACTCATCACAATCTAAAACCACTATTACATCAGGATAAATCCATGTTGTATCATAATAAGCATTTAGTGCTTGTAGTTCTAATCTATATAAACCCGGCTCCGTAAATGTAACCCGACCATTACTATTCCTTTCAATGGATTTTATTACCTCACCTGACGGCTTTGTCATGAGTTTTAAACTATCCACGTTTTCACTTCCCGTATAAATCACTTCCAATGTATCAAAAACGCAGAGGGTATCTCTTAAACCTATGCCCGGCTCTATACAAGGAGGTATCTCTATCCATTTTTCTGTACTATCCATCACAAACTCCCCAGGCGGTAAATGCTCCCCATAATTATAAGGATTCAATATCTTTAATTTCACTTTATAACGACCCGGTTGAGTATATTTATGACTAACTGTTCTAAAACTATCTATTTTTCCTGCAAATTCCCAATGCTGTGTAACCCATAAAGTATCCGATACCGTACCATCTCCAAAATCCCATATACGATAAAAATGACAACAACTCGTATCCGTAAATTCTACATTATATTCATTCCCTTGACAACTTGAACCGATTTGATACCTAAAACCTGCATCCAACTCTGTGGGAATATAGCTGGCTAAATAAGGTGAACAATATGTAAATCTTAATATTTTATACCAATCATTTACTCCATAAATAGGATTTTCACTATCATTTTGACCTATTATTAGTTTACTCTCAAATTTTACATCAGAAAAATCTTTTATATCTGCTACAAAATGACGTCTAATCCTCAAATAATCATACTCTCCTTCTGCATTTCTCTTGTAATGCGATATAATTACTGGGAAAAAAACTTTTTGGTCATAAGGCAAACTATTTGGATTTGGGCAAAAACTTAAAATATCAAATCTAATATTGTTGGTATCTTCAATACCAAATCTATCTATTATGTTGGGATTCAAAGCCAGTTCTCTCACTGAAAATCCTACACTATCAAATTGCATGGTTTTTAGATTTAATTTATACCAATAAACTTTTTCTAACCTTTCTAACCTCCCACCAACATATGTAATAATTACTTCATCTTCATTTAAAAATGTAGCACGTTGAAATTCACCATAAGAACTCAAATCAGATTTTAGCAGATATGTATAATCTTTTACATTACTTATTTTCCCAGTTTTTCTATCAAAATCCCCTATATATAAACTCCTATGTTCAAAAAAAGCAATTTGATATAATACTTTCTTGCCACTTGGAGAAAAACTAAAATGATACTCCGACTTTATAATATCTGTAGAAATATAGTATCCATTGTTATCATATTCTAATCCATCATATAACATATTACCATCAAAAATCTTACTCACTATTTTGTTTGATGGAGTTCTTGCATCAGAAGGAGGATTAGTTCCTACCAACAAAACATCTCTCCCATTACAATGCCTTATCATTCCTAATCGCCTCCAACAAATTTTGGTTGGTATATTTTTCATGGAATCAATGTTAAAAATATGATTTTGCCAATCATCTCTATTAATATCACCTTCATTTATCAAAAAAGTTTTGTCGTCAATATGAAAAAAAGAATGAAAATTAAAATAAATTAATTTCTTAAAACCAGGGTTCGTTGTAAGATATTCAAGTTTACGATTATTTGTATTATATTTATAAATTTTTTCGGTAGCCGCTACATAGTAGTAGAATTGATCTACATCAATTTTTAATCCATAGTGCAAATAATTATTAGGGTCATTAGGATCTTGAAATTGAATTTTGAAAGTATCAATATCGTCATTGCTTAAATCCCAAATACAAACGATGCTATCCAAATTAGTAGAGTAGTAAAATCGGTATGGATTTGTTTGAGCGAAACAAAAAGTTTGTATATTTATCCAAAATAACAATATAAAAAAGAAATTCTTTGTATTCATAAAAATCTACTTTAATAAACAACTACAGTTAAATTTTTTTCTATTTTTTATTAATCACAACTTTGTGTGTATTCACAAAATCATCATGAACGATTTTTATAAAGTACATACCGCTAGGAAGTGCTTGCAAATCTATAGATACCATCTCTGCCTGATTTTGTGTTTTAATATAAGTTTTTCCTAATAAATCTGTAATCAAAATCTCTGAACCAATTGGGCATTCTATCCATATAGTTTCATAAGCTGGATTAGGATAAACTTGTGTATAAATCGGTTCTATAGTTTGTAAATCTTCAGTTTTTACAATTTTTGGACTTACAGCTAGGTCTGATTCAAAATCAAGAGTGATATCATATCCCATTTTTAACATAATTCTTGCAGAAACTACTGCACGATGTGATAAATGCTTAGGAATATAGGCAATTTCCATCAAAGTATCCAATTGACCAGCTGTGAAAGTATCTATGCCTACTGCAAAAGTTTTCGTATAAACTTCCATCACTCTTTTCATACTTTCATCAATTGGGCAGGTACAATTTGTTTGAGCAAGCATTTGTTCTGTATAACTCACATTTTTAGCATATAAACTATCTATTAATTTTCCATAATATCCTACACTAATTGCATCTAAACTATCACGATAAAGAATTTGGTCAGGAGTTAGATTGGATGATGCCATCAAAATACGATAAGTATTTTCCATACTTTCTCTTTTTAAGGCAAGTTCCTCTAATGTTGTTGTAGGTAATCGTCTATCACCTGTTATAAGATCATCTTTATTGGAACCTGGATTAGGTGAACAATCATTATTAGTATAAAGACCTGATTGTTGAATAGTAACAGAAATAGGATCATTAATATCAATCGGTTTATAAGGTAACCCGTTTGCAGGGCGGTACCATATTTTTGTTTGACCTGCTGCTATCGCTTCAATATCCCATAATTTATTAAAAGCAGTTTGGTTATTTCTAATTACCCATTGGTTATCTTGAGGCAGACTGCCCATTCCTTGAGTTCCAAGCCCAGTAGAGTTCGTGATAACCCACCCGACTTCATAGTCTCTTACCATGTTACATTCAATTTCATTTTGACGATTATCACCACTGAACCAAAACCCTCTACCTAAACCATCTATTAAATTATTTGCTACATTAACATTAGTTACGGAATTTAATTCAATTCCGACATGAAGAGGGGTAGGAATGTTCCCAGGAGCCATATTGATAGTATTACTATAAATTTTTCCGATATCAGTAGATCCATAATTTTCCACTTTAATACCAAAATTACGAGTTTGGTTAGGATTGATATCTGATAATCTTATCAAATTATTTTGTATCAAAACCGGTCGGACTTGAGCTAAATAAATACCATTGGATTTATTCACAATTCTGTTATCGGTTATTGTAACAGGTTCATTATGATATAATGTGTGTGTAAAAACATTCGCTATATATATCGCGGTTGTATTTGCGTTTATTTTACCCAAAAATTCATTTCCGTGAATTTCAAATAAAGCATTGGGATTATCTATTGCTAAGAAATCAATTAAACCTCCAAAAGAAAAGGTATTATTTTGAATATCATAACTTCTATTGGTTTCTCCGGAATTTCTTCTTTTTTTATCAGCGTAAATAGATACAAAAGCAATATTAGTAAATCTATTTGAATAAGCAGCCAAATTAAAACCAGTAATTCTTACAGCAGTACTCAAAATTAAAGCCCCAAAACCTTTGGTTGGAAGAGTATTTCTGATATTGTTAAAACGATTATTTTGCATGGTTAGAGTAGATTTAGAATTGTTAGGATTAAAAACACTTCCTCGTATTCCAAACTCAAATAAATTTCTAAAAGAATTTTTAAATTCAGGTAATCCTGTGTGATTCAACACGTAGTTACCGTCGGTTATAAAAAGTCCTGTATAAGCTCTTTCAAAGGTATTGCTATTAAAAATAACGGTATCCAAAGGGAAAACAATAGCAACTGCGGTTTGAGTTACACGGTTTGTGTTAGGTACTGTCATGGCTGTCATGAAAGAGCAAGCCCATCCTGTATAATGCGGTTTTATTCTTCCACTATTCGTTTGATTATTCATTTGGCAGGTAAATACATTATTCTCTAACGGAGAAACATGAGATAATATGGCTTGTATATGGTAATAATTATTCCTAAATGTTGAATTTCTTACATTAATGGAAGCATTGTTAGCTTCAACTGCCATAAAAGCATCTTCAATGGTAGAATTATCAATGATAATTTGAGCGTTATTATTGGTAGCATTAGTAGTTCTTATACCTTGCCACAAAGTATCACATGCCCTCAAATGACTATTCGTGATTGTTAATTTCCTTCCACTTTCTATGAAAAGTAAAGTTCCCGGCATCATCAAAACATCACAATTATTAATGGTTACATCCGTATTAATCCTTATTACCCCAGACATGCTAACCTTTCGTCTTTGATTAAGTTGATTGGAAGGATTATTCAAAAATGCAAAATTATAATTGGAAATTTGACTTTCACAATTGTTACCAAAATGAGTATCCTCACAACATGTTAGATTTGCACTAGGTACGTCCAAAGTAAAAACTTGGCAAGTTTTGGGGTCTCTAACCCAAATAGTAAAACCATTGCCATGCTGGCTTTGATTAAAGGGAATTTGAACACACCCATTATTCACAGCGTAATTTTGCCAATATTGTCCATCAGTGCTTATAGAAATTTGGGTAGATGTCGAGGAAATTCCGCAAATTCTTGTATACTTTTCATTGCAAGAAGCAGAAGTAACCGTTAAATTCGTAGGTTCAAGTTCAATGTAAACTACACATGCCATTAATTGTTTACAATTAGGAATAGTAGAATTATTAGGAATTTGATTTACTAACAATCCCATATAATATCCTTGATTAAAAAACGTTTGTGAATTAGGGTGAATGGATAAAGTAGTTCCCGCTGTTTGAACAGGAGTTACTGAGGGTAATGGATTTTGCCAATCCAATCCTGATGAAAACTGAAAAGTTCTGTTATTTTCAACTGATATATTATGATTACTGGCCATATTAGCAGCCCATAAA
>CAZBPK010000188.1:0-4646 GCA_964493765.1 uncultured Bacteroidia bacterium
ATCTGTTAAAGTGTTAATATCTAATGAATGAATTTGTTCAGTAAAAGTTACATAAGTTTGTGTATAAATAATTAAATGATTGGGCAGGGCAAAAAGCATCACCTCACCTAAAGAACAACAATAATATTCAGAAATCCAATTCCAAAAATCTAATTGAACAGTTTGAAAAATAGAAACTTCGTCAACAATTTGATGAATATATTTTAATTCATGAAAATTTTCAGGACTTTCATAAATTTTATACACCATACCGGTATAAATTTTATTAGACTTACCAAAGGGTACTAAAACTCTTTTACCTTTTTGAATATTCGGAAAATCTTCATCTTTAATTAAATAATGAAAGGAATTTTTAAGATAAACGGGTAAAATGATTTCAGCTATGTAAGCCATGCTTTAAATTTTTTTAATTCTATCAGGATTTTGCTCAATAAAATTTTTCCATGAGGGTTTAGATTTCCCCATAATAGGGTTTGCAATTTGAAAAGCATGGCAAACTGCCACGGATAAAGCATCTGTTGCATCTAAAAAATGATTATCAAAAGAAGTTTTAAAAATATTCTGTAACATACCAGCAACCATTTCTTTGGAAGCATTTCCTTTTCCTGTAACCGATTGTTTAACTTTACGAGGTGCATAATCATAAATAGGAACATCATGAGCAATAGCAGCAGCCATACATACTCCCTGAGTTCTTCCCATTTTTATAGCAATTTGTATATTTTTTCCATAAAATGGAGACTCTATAGCAAAAGCATTCACTTGATATTCTTTAATAAATTGATAAATCCTTTGATAAATGATGGATAATTTTTCATGAGTTTCTTTATCAGTTTTACCGAGTTCCATAGTGCCAATGGTTAATAATTCAATTTTGGGTTTTTCATAAGCAATAATTGCATAACCAGTAAAAGATAATCCGGGATCTATCCCTAAAATAATGGATTTCATTCATGCAAAATTAAATAAAAAAAGGCGGAAAAATATTAGAACCGCCTTCTTACATAAAAAAACCCTAAAGTATTATGAAACCTCAAATCTTAATAGATGAGAAACATTAAGTTGCAAATTTATAAATTAAAATTGAAAAATCAAAATAATGTTATTTTTCTTTGAGTACCAAACCATGCCGCCAAGCATCAATGGCATCATTCCAAATGTCAAAATATTCAGGTTTTCGTTCTAAAATGTATTTATTTTTTTTACTATTGCTTTTTTGGACTTTAAATCTAAAATATACTGGTTGATTGTTCAATTGGGTTCTTTCGTAAAACCAATCTTCATAACCATCGTATATGATAATTGAAGAAGGTTTCCCAAAAATAATATAAATCATTCCTTTTTCTGTTCTCCAGCCTTCTATATCTTCATGAAAATATAAATTAGCTTCGTAAACTCTCTGAAAATATAGTTTTTTGAGTTCCATTTTATTCTCTTCATCAAAACCACTCCATACAAAATTTAAGTAACTTTTTTTATTCACTTTTTTTAAAAACTTAAATTCTGATTTTGTTAATAAATAAATCATTGTTTCTAAACTATCCGATAATTTTAATTCAGGATAGTATTCATTAAAAACAGGAATAAAAATGGAATCATCTATAGTATGAATTGAAATTAAATCATTGGGTTTGATTTTTGCAAAATCTAAACTGCATGTTTTCTCTACGTATTCAAATTTACTTTTATTTTTATAAAATATGTGAGGTGGTAGGCTATTTTGAATAGCCTTTTTATAAATTTTGATTTCTTTATATCCTGTATTGATTTGATAATTTTTGTTGTGTAATAAGTATTTTTGATATACTTGAAAACTGTCGGTAATAAAAAACTGAGGGTCAAAATAAATAGAATTGAAGGATATTGTTTGATTATCAGAATTATTAACTACGAGATAAATATCTAAGGGATTTTGGTTTGATAATATTATAGGATATTTAAGAGGAATTAAAGAATCATTTTGATAAGCGTAAAATTGAAGATCTTCAAAATCTGTATCACTCAAAAAAAAATATAATTTATTATGATGATTTTGAATAATGTAGTCAAAAAAATGTACGGGCTTAATATAAAAGTTTTGAGAGAAAACTATAAAAGGAATAAAAAATAAAATCAATAACTGACTATTCACGGTTTTCACCCATTTTTTTCAATGCTTCTCTTTTTAATTTTCTTTCCAGTTTAGCAATATCTTCGGGAGACATTTCAGAGTGATTAGAATTTTGAGGGGTTTCAGAGGAGTTGATTTCTAAGTTTTGAGTATTCTCATTTTTATCATTATTAATGATTTCAATTTTAGGAACGTTAATATTTTTAACAAGAATATCTTTTTCTTCTAATAATTTTTGTTGTTTATCGTGTTCAAGGCGTTGCAGTTTCATTTCACGGGCAATAATCGCATTTTCTAAAACTCCTTCAATAGGTTTAAATCCAAGTGCTAATGAAACTTTGAATGCATAAATAATTAGCATGTTAGCACCTGTAAAGAAAGTTTCAAAAGTTGATTCTAAAAGCTCTGTAATAATAAACAAAACTAAAGCAAATATTAAAATAATAGTAGTAGCACGTTTACCTGCTTTTGCTTTTGTGAGTTCATCAATTGTAAACTGAAGTTCAATATTTTTATCTTGAAGGTCTTTATTAATTTTTTTAATTTCTTCTGCTTGCTCCTGAAGCATTTCGTTTGCAGATTTTACCTTTTTCTGTAAACGGTCTCCAACGGAAGTTAATAACTTAACTTCTTGCAAAAGTTTTTTGTGATTTTTAGCATAAACTTGAAGTTGAGCTTTTAATTCTTCAGAAGACATAGTATCAACATTATTAATCAAATTTTCTAATTGATTAATAGTTTCAGTTTCTCTTGAAACTTTCACAGGATTATCTTTTGTAGAAACTTCAACTTTCATAATACTTAACTATTACATATCCAAGGTATCATCACGGGAAACTAATTCAAAAGGAATAGAAACTATGCCCTGATAATCTTCACCGGATTCCAAAATATCAATATCATCTTCAAAATAATGCCATCTTACAAGCGTATCAATATTTTTTTCTTGAAACTCTTCTAAAATTCTTAGAATCTCAAGAATAAATTTCGCAGAACTTGTATTAAAATAATCAAAGTTAAAATCAAAAACCAATTTACTATTGTAACCTTTAGATAATAATTCTTGAAGCCATTCCACAATAGGATTATAAAATTGAGCGGAATTTTCTGGATAAGAATTACCTTTGATTTCAAAAATACCTTTTTGAATGTCTAGAGTTACTTGAGGAGTATCTTGTGTTGCTTGTAAATATATTGCTTTCATTTTATGATTTTCTTGTGGGTTTTTGAACAGAAACAAACATACTAAAAAACATATAATCGTTATTAATTTCTTTAAAATCATAATTCACTCGGTTGTCTTTTGCTTTTCTTGCAACGTCAATTATACCTAGACCAGCACCACCTTTGCTAGAAATCGCACCATTTTTCAAAACTTCTTGATAAAATTCTTTGAGTTCTTCTGAATTTAGACTATTCACTTTGTTTATATGATTTTCTAAGAATTCTTTTTCTTGATGATTAATTAAATTACCGGTTCCGATGATATATTCATCATTATGCCTAGCAATTATCATTACTGGGTAATATTCTAAATCACCAATTTTAGTATTAGAACCATGGCGCATAACATTTTGTAGTATTTCTATTAAAACGCCACTTACTCTTTTACGAAATCCTAAATTTTCACCAAATTCATCCATCTTGGCATCAGCAGATTGCACAATGCTTCTTAAAAGTTGGGTATTAATTTCACCCTTATAAGCAAAAATTATATCATTTTTGCCAACGTCTTTTAAATATGATAGTAAATCTGCCATGTAGTTTTCTGTTTTGGTTACTTATTTGAATGACAAAAATAGTATTTTTTTTAAATCCTCAATTTAAAATATAAATTTTTTTACTCTTTCATGGTTTTTACTTAGTCTTTTTATACATTTATATTAAATTTCTGTCCATTCCTTCTAGCAAATATGCATTTATTCCTATTTTTGTTTTATGAAACACCTTATTATAGGTTCGGGTATTACAGGAACTCTCTTAGCTTGGAAATTTTATCAAAAACATATTCCCTTTGAAATTTGGTCTGATTTACATACTCCTTCTGCTTCTCAAATTGCTGCTGGATTAATTAATCCTATTACTGGACAAAGGCTTGCAAAAATTCAAAACTATGAAAGTATTCTTTATGATGCTTTAATGAATTACCAAGAAATTGAAAATTTCTTTATGATTCCTTTAATTTTTCAACATAAAATTTATCGTTTTGTGGAAAACGAAAATCTTAAATATCATTTTTACCAAAAAGTAAATATACCAGAATTTCAAAATTATTTAAGTTTGATTGCAAACCATTCCTTTGCCAATTTATTCACCACAGGAGAACATTTGGTAATTCAACCAGCATATAGAATCAATTTATTTCTATTGTTTACTTTTATTCATGAGTATTTTAAAAAATTAGGATTGTTTTTTTATAGAAATTTTGATGACTCTAAAGTTTATAAAGATTTTGATAAAATTTTTTTGTGTAGAGGCTTTAAGGAATCGGATTCAAATTTGTTCCCTGATTTAAAATGGGAGAATGCCCTTGGAG
>CAZBPK010000189.1:0-7401 GCA_964493765.1 uncultured Bacteroidia bacterium
CGTTCTACCTTGATGCATGCAGAATCAATTTCAGGAATAGTAAAACCTAATATGTAAATGGTTGTAATCGGTAAAATTTGTTTCTCGTTATCAACATAATCCTCTTTTTTGTATTGTTCTGCGAGATAGTTTCTAAATCGCATCAAATCAATGTAATTCCTTGCTTTTTGGATTTCAATTAATACTTTCTTGCTTTCGCCTTTTTCGGTTTTGATGGTCGCAAGAAAATCTAAACGAAATACGGCTAACCTCGCCAATTCATCTACATAAGTAAATTCTTGGGGTTTAACTTCCACTTTTTCAATATTTTCTTCTAAAAGAGTGCCAATAAAAAATTTGGCAACTCTTTCATTTTCCATCATTCTTTTAAAAACTACGTCATAAATGGGATTAGCAATAATCATAACGCAAATATAATAAAAATCTTCATGATTTTATACAATTTTTAACGTATCAAACACACAGAGAGAATCATCTAAAGTAACTTCAGATGTGCTTGCTGAACAGCTAACCAAAAATAGTAAATATATTTTATCATCAACCGACATTACCAAAAATGATCACTAAAAACGCATATAATGCGGTCGATATTTTTCGGTTTTGGGTTCTAAATAATAGTGTGTATCAGTTACCCATATTATAGGCATACCCTTTTAGTTTGCATAAAGTCTAAATTCTTCTATGTCGTGGTATCCAAAAATTTCAATTTCTGGGTGATCATTCACAAGTTTACGAATTTTTTCAAGTGTTAATATTCTTAAATTATTGTCTTCTGCTCTTAATTTAGCCAATTCATTTACAGGGTGCGTGTTGTCCGTTAGTTCTACTCGCATATAATATGCGTCTGCAACATAGAATAACCATTTGTCGTTCACTTTTAGAGCAACACCACAATGTCCTAATGTGTGTCCGAAAAGTGGAATAAGGAAAATCTCTGTTTCAATGTTGACACTAATTTTCCGTGCTTCAAATCCAAACCAATCAAAGTCAGACTTTCCATAAGTTTTAATGGTTGGATTATGTGCCAAAGGAATTTTTGAGTATCTTTGGTTGTTTGAATTAAAATTATCAAGTTCTTCAACGCTAATGTGGACTGTAGCTTTGGGAAAGTCAGCAAGTCCTCCAATATGGTCGTTGTCTAAATGTGAAATAATGCAGTCTGTTACATTTTTGGGTTCAATTCCCAAACTTTCAATTTGCCTCACCGCCGTTTGGTTTTCTTCAAAGCGATAACCTACAATGTCAATAACCTGCTTCCCAATTCTTTCACTTGGATTTCGTGTGTCCAAAAGCCCAATGCCTGTGTCAATAAGAATAAGCTTATCATTTTCTTTAATTAATAAGCAATGCCCACATACATTGTCGTTAATTGGTGAAACAATTTTTACACAGTTTAAATGGTGAATTTCTAACATATATTTGTTATTTTGTTGTTGTTTATTTAATATTCTCAATAATCTTATTAACTATGTAATCCTCTTCATTGATTTTATATTTCAGTGGTGTTTTAATGAAAATATCAGGCTTCACAGGTTCAAATTCTTTAGGTAGGCAATTTGTGCCTAAATCAAAAGATGTTGTAACTTGCATTTTTATTTTAGTTTTAGGCAATGTAAAGGAGTATACTTCTCCAAAGTCGTTTGTATTTTCTCCTGTATTGGTTCCCACTATTTCAGCCATTTTATATTTTTTTACACCGTCTGCGAACATATTGGCACTAGAAAAGGTAAATGTACCAGTTATTAATATGATTTTGCCATTAAAAATATTGTTGTTTTCAAACTTTGGTTTCCCAGGTTTACAATTACCAAATTCCCATACAGTACCATTAGATTTTGACAAATATTCACTGGTGGAATCTCCTTGTGATAGCAGATATTCTTTGTATTGTTGACTAATTTTCCACTTTCTTTTTCCCATAAGTGAATAATTATTTGAATTAAAGTAACTAACTAATAGGTCAGCAAGTATAGAATTTCCTCCGCTATTATTCCTAAGATCAATCGCCCAATATTTGATGTTTTTGTTTTTCATTATCGTAACACAGGAGTCAATATAACGGTCAAAGGCATTAATTTCAATGGACATACTGTTGAATCGCAAAAGACCTAATTTGTTTTCTAAAATATTAAATTCATATTCTTTTGATAAAGAGGGAAGATAATTAATCAAAGCATTTTTAAGGCTTGTTCCTTCTCTGATCATTATTTGAGACTTTAATTTTGTTTTGCTTTTATAGGTAATACTATACGGAGGTAATATTCCTTTAAGAAATAATAAATAGGGGAAAAGTCTTATTGACATCTCATTAGAATACTCTTTCAGTCCACCAAAGCATTTATTAAAATCCTTTAAAAGCTCTTCAACTTCAAAATTGTTAATTGAAATTAATTCAGAGCCAGCTTGAATATGCAGTTTTTGAGCTGTTGAAATTGGGAAGTAGAGTTTGTTTTTTTCATTGACAATGAGATAAGGGAAAAAGTTATCATTCTTTAATTCTTTTATAAGGCATGGTTGGATTAAAGCTGGAGAGGTGTGACTATCCTCAATGATTGAAGTAGTCTTGTATAAATTTAGAATGAGATCATTTATTGAAATGCTGTCTTTAATGGATTGCTTTAATTCTTCAATTTTTTTGAAATAAAATTCCTTTTTTACAAACAAGAAAGGATTATAATGAACTTCTATAAGTACTTTATTAAAGTAGTCAATATCTTCTATCGCCTGCTCTTTACACACCTTGCTTTGTGCGAAAATATGAATTGAAAATATCAATGATATTAAAATAGCAATTATTAATTTCATTTTCTTGAATAAGTATTGCATATATACTAATCTTGAAGTTTTCCTACAATTTCAATTAAATTATTGGTCTTGGTAAACTTAGTTATTGTCATACCCGACTTTTCTAAATAATGTAAGACGTCAACAGATGATAGTCTTAATTTTGTGTATGTGCTTAAACTTGTATGCCAAGTGTTGTCTTTGTAAAAGTGTATAATGTCTGTTACATCTAATTTTGTGTCATTATATTCAAGGAAGCAGGTCATAATCTTATCTTTATCACTTTTTACGGGAATAAACCTGTCAGTACCAAACAAAGGCGTAGTGTAGTCACGAAATGAGAAGTAAATATTGCCGTTACTTTTAAGGAGAATAGCAATCGTGTCAATTAATTGTTGAATTGTTTTTAAGTCGTGTAGATGTGTCAAAGTGTCTCCTGCACAAACAATTAAATCCACAGGCTCGGTTGTGTATCTGGCAACATTTAGAATGTCATCGCAAATCATTTGAATGGACAAATTTGAATTGTGTTTTTCAATTTCATCTAAAAGTATTTTACAAAAGTCAATAGCTATTACTTCATATCCAAGCTCAGCCAGTGCAATACTATGCAGTCCGTTTCCTGCTCCAAGGTCTATTGCCTTACTTCCCTTTTTTACATTGACACCATTTTTTAATAAAATTTCTTTAAATGCCAATTGTTTAGGCTTTATATCTCCAAGCATCCAAGCATAATGCTCTGCTAAATGATTATTGTAATGTTGTTTTGTAGATGCCATTTCTTTACCAATAATTTTTCATTATATCTGATACCCAGTCGGGTTGTTTAATTTCGGTATTAGGTTGAAACTCTTTGAAAACAGGTTTAATATCAACTATTGGGGTTCCATTTATACCATCAAAATATTTTACAGTCAGGGTTCTTTCCCCTATTTTTAATAGTTCTACACTACACAACCCAATTCTGTTAGGTCTATCCTTTTTTCGTTGTGCAAATATCCCCATTAACGGGTATGCGGAATTACCTCTTGGATAACTTTTCCATTCAAACTGATTGGATTCAATGGCATGAAAAAGATAGATAATTTCAAGGTGAGAGAAATTTTCAATACCACTCAAACTTTCAGTTGGCACATCCTCTAATAAAGTTATCTCGGTTATTAATTCACTCCAATTATCGTCTATGGGTGATGTCCGGGAATTTGTAGCATATGCAATGGGTTGTATTTCAAAAATTGTTTTCATTATTATTTGTTTGTTGAAACCATTCTAATGCTTTGGCTTGATGTAGTTGAATAAAATTTGATTTAGCATAATTAAATTCAAAAGCATTGTTCCATTCTTTTTGGCTGAGTTGCTGTTTTAGTTCTTGATAGGCATTTCTTACTTCCTTATGGCATTTTAAGTATTCACGAAATGCAATATGTCTTATCCAAAAGGGACTTTTATAACCCACAATATGAATGTGTGAAATTTTATTGTCATTAATGAATTCGTCAATCAATGAACTATCTGAAATAATTTTTGGAAAATTTATTCCTTCCTTCATTCTTATAAAAAAACGTCTTTCTGGCATATCTTTCGTGAACGCTTCAATATAAATATACGGTGCAGAATGAAGTAAAGAAATAGTTTCATCTAAGTCATTTTCATTTACACCTACAAGAATATCAATCACAGGTTTTGCCCAAAGCCCTTCTATACTTGTGCTTCCAATATGTTCAATTTTAGGCGCCAGTTTACAAAGCAAATTATTTAGCTCATCTTTCAATGATGAAAACCTATCTTTCCACTCAAACTGGTATGGACTTATATTTACTTTCATGTTTGCTTTTTATTGTTGGTAGAAATAATTCCAAGTATTAGCTGACACAATTTGATTGTCTAAAAATTCTTTTTGGATACGCTTAACTCGTAAATCCTTTGTGTGTTCATATTCGTATTTAAAAGTAGAGAGTTGAACACCATCTCCATTAAAAGATTGAACTTCTAATGGATTATTTACCAAAGAATTTTTGAAATATTCAATAGCCAAAGGCATTTGGAAATTCATAAAAGATGTCATAAAGTCTATATCAGATAATTTATTTTTTATTGTGTCATAAGTTTTGAACAAATAACTACCGTATAAATTCCATTGATTATTCCAAGTAGTTGAGTACAATTTTATTTGATGCAAGTTTCAATCTGCATAGTAGATATAATCATATTTTGCTTCCGGTTTCAATTGATTGCTTTCCCAAGCATAATGTATGTGTTGAGTTATTTTATTGCCGGTAAGCAAGAATTTGTCTTTAAATAAGGTTTCATCAGGTAGTCTAATTGTGAATATTGTAAACGAATTTGGCGAGTCATATTCAAATATGTATTTCACCTCATCCACAGAGACCTGTGTAAGTGTTTTAGATTCGTTGTAAAAGTATTTATAATTGATGTTTGCATTTGAGGTTTTATCAATTATACCCAGCGAATTGATTTTACTAAAATCATTGTAAAGGAAGTTGAGGGTATGATTATCACGCTCTATCTTTTGCAGAAAATAATTTGGTATTGGTGAAACTGGCGATATCGTTTCCTTTTTACACCCCATCAGTAAAAGGATGCATAATGCAAAAAAGAAGTTCTTTTTGTTGAAATTGTAAGCCATACACAATGATTTTTTACAATGCAAAATTAGGCAGATAATAACCTTAATTGCAATTGATAAAAATCAAGAAATTAGCGACTGTATTTTTTTCTAAAACGACTCAATGTTTCAGGAGTAATTCCAAGAAAAGAGGCGATATGTTGTAACTCAACATAATTAAAAATAAACGGTTTCTCTTTTAGTAACTTTAAATAACGTTCTTCTGAGTTTAGTTGAATATGTTCAAGGATTCTGTTTTCCGCAGAAAGTAAACATTTAGCAATAAACTGACTTTGAATAGAACTCCACCTTGGAATAAGTGTGCCTATTATTTCAAGGTCTGTTTTTTTAAGCACATAAATTTTGCAATCTGTTACTGTTTCAATTGTCCACCTTGAATTTGTGTTAAAGTTAATGCCTGACACATCAGAAATAAAATTACCTGCTGTCCCGATAAACTTAGTTATTTCCTTTTCTTTGGAAATGAAATATTCTCTTGTAATCCCTTCCTCAATAAATCCAATCTTATCCACTGGTTTCCCTTCCATTAGAAATGTTGTTCCCTTTGGATATTCTGTTAGCACAAAAAGGGTAGGAGAAGGTTTAATTCTTCCTCCTTCAAAGCAAATAATTCTATTAAAGAATGTTGAATAGTCATTTTGCAATGTAGATGATTTATTTTAAAATATAATTATATAAATCCGTTTGCCACTAACGGTTCTGGTATTGCCGCGGTGGGGGTATTAGAAAATTGTCAGTTCAAATATAGCACAAAGGCTGACAGAAGTAATCCTGTTGAATTACTTCTGTCAGCCCCCATTGTGGCAATACCTTGTTAGCGGTTCGTTGTTCTTTCTTGTCCATTGTCCACATTGTTTCATCAGCTTTTTTCCAATGTATATTTTTGTGGTGATGTCTTTGGAACTCTTGTAATGATTTGTCTTGCTTCAAGGTCAAGTTTAACCCATTCAAGATACCAGTTTAATGAGCCGTCAAATATTATTTTTTTTTCCTTTAAACTTTGAGCAATTCTCTGTGATATTTCTGAAAATGTCCCGTCTTTATTTTCAGTCAAATATTGAACCGTTTCTGTTGTCAATAATTCATACTTATCCTTGTTTATGCTGACAGCTTTTTTTTCTTGCGGATGTTTGAGTTGTATTTTTTGTTCTTCCATAATCTTTCATTTAGATAGTTTATAACCTAAGTAACTGCCAAGAAACTTTGCTGTATTGGCAATAACAAATATTAAAATAAAGTCAGACCATTTCACACCTGCTGCTGTTATTATGACAATGTCCAGCAGAACATAAATGAGTGGGTAGAGAATTACCAATTTTAAAACATTTGGGTATACCTTTTTCTTCCAATGTCGTGTCACGAGAAAGAAGACAATAAAGCCGAAGATTCCTGAAATATACGGTGCAGAAATGTTTGCGTGTGCTTCATAAACACTTTGGTCTTGTCCAGGGTTAATGAGGTAAGAATAAACAGCAACTTCAAGGAATGAAATAATGACTAAGGTTATCATAGTCAGTATTGCCAGTCCAATTAACTTTAAGATGATATATTTTTTCATAATTGATTATTTTATTTTGCTCTACAAGAACATTCGTGATGTTCACTAATATATTTTATTGATTCGATGCAAAGTTCTTTCAATGCCGATATTTTGATGTCTGAAAGTTTCTTTACATAGATACATCCTTTCGTTATTTTGAATTTACCAAGGTCTGCTAATGCTAATTTACTTTTCTCTGTGTCAGAATATACATAAAGTGTAAGTGCTGAAAAGCCCAAAACTGGTGCATCTCCTTCGTGTCCGCTTGAGTATTTGTAATGATAATTACCAAAACCGATAATGCTCGGTCCCCACATTTTGGGTTCAGAGTCAGACCACTCTT
Source organism: uncultured Bacteroidia bacterium (assembly GCA_964493765.1). GTDB lineage: Bacteria > Bacteroidota > Bacteroidia > J057 > CALLMJ01 > CALLMJ01. The sequence goes on from CAZBPK010000189.1 coordinate 7,315, forward strand.
GCATTAGCTCAATAAGTTGAAAGCTGTCAGCCCTTTTCTGGTCGTTGTCAACATAAGAGTTTATAAAGTCGGTAACGTCCTGTCCTG
>CAZBPK010000190.1:0-1795 GCA_964493765.1 uncultured Bacteroidia bacterium
GTCATCAAAATTGATTTTGTGGGAAGCCAGTTTATTGAAACCAAATACCTTCAAAATAAACTAAAAAAAAATTTAGAAGAAGTATGTAAATATTATGAATTAGAGGTTTATGATGATTTCTTGTCAGATTGGTTCAGAGAAATTATCCTTGAACTTCATAAAAAATATCAACAAAAGGTAGTCATTCTGATTGATGAATACGACAAACCGATTTTAGATTGTATTACTGACTATGAAACCGCCAAAGCCAATCGGGAAATCTTAAAAGGGTTTTATTCCGTCATCAAAGGGGCTGATGAATATTTACGCTTCGTGTTTTTAACAGGAGTCAGCAAATTCTCTAAAACTAGCCTGTTCAGTGGATTAAATAACCTTGAAGACATTACTTTGAGTAAAAAATACGCTACTATTTGTGGTTATACCCATGAGGATTTATTGCATTATTTTCAAGATTATCTTCAAAATGTTGATTTAGAAGAGGTCAAACGATGGTATAATGGTTATTGTTGGGATATTCAAATGCCCAAAGTTTACAATCCTTTTGATGTTTTGTTATTTTTAGAAAATGAATGTCAATTTGAAAATTATTGGTTTGAGACAGGAAATCCAAGTTTTTTGATTAAATTATTACAAGAAAGAAGTTATTATTTGCCTGATTTAGAAAACGTGAGAGCAGATAAAACTTTGTTATCTACTTTTGATATAAACGATATTCCCATAGAAGCCTTGTTATGGCAAACGGGGTATTTGACCATCAAAAATCAAATTCAAGCTTATGGAACTATTCTTTATGAATTGCAATATCCTAATTTTGAAGTAGAACATTCTTTGAATCAAACTTTAATCAAGTATTTTACCAAAGATACAAGATTACAAATTATCAATTTAAGTTATGAAAGTCTTTTGAGTTTGGATAAAGGGGAACTAGACAAGTTAGAAAAGGTATTACGTTCTTTATTTTCGGGGATAAGTTATAGTTACTCGCAACATATCAAGGATTATGAAGGTTTTTATGGTTCGGTGGTGTATGCGTTTTTTAAAGGTTTAGGCTTGAACTGTATCATTGAAGACCATACGAGCATCGGCAGAATAGATTTGACGTTAAAAATAACGAATAAGATTTAGATTTTTGAGTTCAAAATAGTTCAGCATAAAGAAAGCCGATAGAACAAATCAAGAAAAACAAGTATTACGAAAAGTATCTCAATGAAGGGAAAGCAATCTATTTAGTAGGAATGGTGTTAGACCCTGAAAATAAAAATTTAACGGCATTTGAATGGGAGAAAGTGTAAATTTGTGGTATGAAAAAATCCTTACCTATTGGTATTACTACTTTATCTAAAATCATAGAAGGTAATTTCATTTACGTAGACAAAACGCAATACGTTTATGAACTTATTCAAAAATATGGTTACTTTTTCCTTTCTCGTCCTCGTAGGTTTGGAAAATCTTTGTTAGTAGATACACTCAAAAGTGTGTTTGAAGCCAAAAAAGAACTTTTTCAAGGGTTATACATTTACGATAAATGGGACTGGAACACAAAATTTCCCGTCATCAAAATTGATTTTGTGGGCAACCAATTTTATGACCCTACTCAACTGAAAATTCATCTAGAAAACCTCCTCAGAATACAATATGAATATCATCAAGTAGAAAGAATTACATCCAACAATATTCCCACAGATTTCCAAAATTTGATTTTAAGTATTCATAAAAAATACCAACAAAAAGTAGTTATTCTGATTGATGAATACGATAAACCGATTTTAGATTGTATTACTGACCACGAAACCGC
>CAZBPK010000191.1:0-11531 GCA_964493765.1 uncultured Bacteroidia bacterium
ATTCATAATAATTTAGAACTTGTAGCATATTTTAAAGGAAATTTGGAAAAAGAAGATATTAATATTTTCTTATCTAAATTTTTACCTTCTCACATGATTCCTAATTTTTATGTTAAATTAAATCAATTTCCTTTAACTCCAAACGGAAAAATTGACCGTAAAAATTTACCTACACCAGAAATTACTTTTTCATCAATCAATGAATTTCCTTTAACTTCTACGGAAAAAATTTTGGCTCAATTTTGGTCTGAACTATTAGATATTTCTAGCCATTTTATCTACCAAAATTCTGATTTTTTTGCTTTAGGGGGAAATAGTATTAAAGCAATTCGATTGATTGCAAAAGTTCAAAAAAATTGGAAGATTAAAATTAGTTTAAAAGATATTTTTGCCAATTCTTTACTTTATCAACTATCTAAAGTAATTGAGAATAAAAGTGTTACTTCTGAAATATCCATTCCTAAATTACCTTCAACGGATTATTATGAATTGTCATCAGCTCAAAAAAGATTATGGGTATTAAGTCAATTTGAAGGTGCTCAGTCTGCTTATAATGTTTTGGATATTCAAAGATTTAATTATAAGTTTTTACCACAAATCCTACATCAATCGTTGTTTATTGTTGCTCAAAGACATGAAATTTTAAGAGCTGAATTTTTTCTGAATAATGGAAATCCATTCATTAAAATTGAGAATTTAGATGAATTTCATATTCCTTTTCAACATTTTCAAGATTTATCAATTGAAAAAGCTAATTCATTAATTCGTAATGATTTACATTTTGAATTTGATTTATCACAGACTCCTCTATGGTTTTTAAATCTTTATAATCTCAATGATGGTACATCAATTTTAGTAACTGTCAAACATCATATTCTTACAGATGGTTGGTCAATGGAAATTTTTAAGAATGAATTATTCACCGTTTATAAACAAATACTTGAAAATCAAACTATTCATCTTCCAAATTTAAAAATTCAATATCAAGATTTTGCATCATGGCACAATCGCTTAGATTTTCAAAAATCTGAAAATTTCTGGCGTGAACAATTTGCAGAGGACTTACCGATTCTCAATTTCCCTGCTCAAAAGAAAAGACCTGCTTTAAAAACATTTAATGGTGATTTTGTTTCCTCAAAACTTAATTTTGAAAAATATTCAATAATAAGTAAATTTATTCAAAATCAAAAAGTTACACTTTTTCAATTTTTAACTACTGTTGTTTATGTTCTTCTAAATCGTTATTCCAACCAATCAGATATAGTAATTGGAACTCCAGTACATGGAAGAAATCACCCAGATTTACAAAATCTTATAGGTTTTTTCATTAATACACTACCTTTGCGCATTCAAAATCAAGATAATCAGAGCTTTGTAAGTTTACTCCATCAAGTTAAAAACTTAATTATTGAAGTTTTTGAGCATGAAAATTTTCCCTTTGATAAATTAGTGGAACTCATTAATCCTGAAAAAGATTTAAGCAGAAACCCAATATTTGATGTTGCCATTGTACTACAAAATTATGAAAATCAAAGTAATAATAGTTACTGGGAAGAATTAGATTTCGAAACCGTTCCTTATCGTTCTGCTAAGTTTGATTTAACTTTTGGTTTTATTGAAATTGGAAACGAATTACATTTTGAAATTGAATATAACACTGATATTTACGAAAATTGGTTTATTCAAAATCTTGCAAAAAATTTAAAAAATTTACTTGTAAATGTCGTTGCATGTTTTAATAATTCTATTGAAAAAATACCTTTTATCCATGAAACAGAAATATCATTATTATTACCTCAGAATATTCATCTTGAACCCTACCAGTCGGATTTTTCTGTTGTGAATTGGTTTGAAGAAATTGTTCAAAAATTTCCTAATAATATTGCATTACAATTTGATAACCAAATTTATAGCTACAATGAGCTGAATAACATTTCTAATCAGTTAGCTAGATATATTGAAAGTCAGATAACGATTTGCAATAATGATTTTATTACTATAGAACTCCAGCGTTCTGAATGGTTGGTAATTAGTGCATTGGCTATCATGAAATTAGGCTGTGCTTATGTCCCTATTGACCCCAATTATCCAGAGGATAGAAAATTCTTTATGAATGAGGATTGTAAACCAGTCTTTAAAATTGATGAAAATGTTTTGATTAATTTTAAAGCTCAATCCACTAAGTTTTCTTCAATGAATTTAGGGAAAAAAGTTAATACAAATGATTTAATATATGTAATTTATACATCTGGATCAACAGGAAAACCCAAAGGTTGTTTAATACAACATCAAAATGTAATTTCTTTAATGAAATCCACTCAAAATTTATTTAAATTTAATCAAAAAGATGTTTGGACATTATTCCATTCTTTTAGTTTTGACTTTACCGTTTGGGAAATGTATGGTGCTTTATTGTATGGTGGAAAATTAATCATTGTACCAAACGAGGTTGCTAAAGATACTTTTTTATTCACTCAATTAGTTCATAAACAAAATGTTACTGTATTAAATCAAACACCTACAGCATTTTACAATTTTATTGAAGTAACTCAAAATCAGGATTATAAGCATTCAATACGCTACGTAATTTTTGGAGGAGAAGCCTTAAATCCCTCTAAACTAGAAAATTGGATGAAAATTTATCCTGAAACTCAAATGATTAACATGTATGGGATTACTGAAACGACTGTTCATGTTACTTATAAAAAAATTGATTTACAAACGGTTATTCAATCTATATCCAATATTGGGAAGCCTATAGGCAGTTTATTTGCTTTAATTTTAGATGAAAATCTTCAACTAGTACCTTTTGGGGCTGTAGGAGAACTTTATATTGGTGGGTTGGGAGTAGCTATAGGGTACCTAAACCGTGAGGAATTAACCCAACAAAGATTTATAAAAAATCCTTATCATTTACATCAAAAACTCTACAAAACTGGAGATTTAGCGAGATGGTTAGAAAATGGAGAATTAGAATATTTAGGTAGAGCCGATGACCAAGTTAAAATTAGAGGATTTAGAATTGAATTACAAGAAATTCAAAATCAAATACTTGCTATTCATGAAGTTGATCAGGCTTTGGTGTTAGCTATTCAAAAGAATGATTCAAAAGATTTAGTTGCTTATTTCACAGGTAATACTTCTTCCCATAAAGTTTATGAAATATTAAATCAAAAACTTCCTGAATTCATGATGCCTCCTTATATCATTCCTTTAGATTCATTTCCTTTGACATCCAATGGTAAAATTGACAAGAAAAAACTCCCATTACCTGATGAGTTTATAACTATTGATAATGAAATTTTAATTCCAAATAACGATATTGAAAAAGATATTTTGCAAATTTGGTCTAAAATTTTAAATTTTTCAGAAAATAAAATCAGTACTAATCATTCATTTTTTAAGATGGGTGGTAATAGTATCAAATCCATTCAGCTGATAAGCGAAATCAATAAAAAGTTTGGTAAATCATTAAATCTTAAGCATATATTTGAAAATCCAACAATTTCATTACAAGCAAATTTAATTTCAGAAACGAATATTCTACAAAATACTATTTCTCTTGCACCCACTCAGTCCTATTACGAACTTTCTCCAATGCAAATGAGACTTTGGGTACTTCACCAATTTGATGAAGCAAAAGCAGCTTATAATATTCTTGAAGTAAAAGTTTGGAATATTGATTTTCAAGAAGATAAATTTGTTGGTGCAGTTAACAAAATTGTAAAAAAACATGAAATCCTAAGAACTCAGTTCCTAGAAGTTGATGGTAAACCTTATCAAAAAGTTATTTTGTTGGATTTTAATAGTTTACCTATTCATTTTATAAATCTTGAACCATCTAACTTAGAAAAACAGTTGCAAAAATTAGAAAACGAATCTTTGAATCTTACTGAAAACTTCCCTTGGAAAATTCAGGTTTATAAAACAGAAAATCAAGTATTTATTGCATTTTTAATTCATCATATTTTAACCGACGGTTTTTCTCAACAAATATTTTTTAAAGACCTACAAGAATTTTATTTGGACGATAACCAAGAGGTTTTAATTCCTTCCATTCATTATAAAGATTATTCATATTGGCTTAATCATCAAGATTTTAGCTCATCTCAGTCATATTGGAAAAATAGATTGCAAAATTTACCCAAATTAGAGTTCCCTTCCTATACTTCAAGACCTTCCGTGAAAACTTATCATGGTGATTTTGTTTATGAAAATATTAGTTTGAGCCAATTTGAATTAATACAAAATGTTTTTTATAAGCATAATATTACGGAATTTCAAGGTTTTATAACCTTATTCGCTATACTATTGCATCGCTATTCACAACAAAATGAAATAGTAATTGGAACTCCTACTTCTGGTAGGTTATACCCTGAAATCCAAGAAACTATGGGATTTTTTGTCAATACAGTTCCTTTACTTTTTGAAATTCATTCCCATAAAACTTTAAAAGAGATTTTTTATGAATCTAAAAATTTCATTATCAGTGATTTCGAGCATCAAAATTACCCTTTTGAGAAGATTATCAATTTATTAAATTTACCTAAAGATACTTCAAGAAATCCAATTTTTGATGTGTTTTTTGTTTGGAACGACTTTGAAAGCTCACAATCTCAAAATATTTTTAGTGATTTTCACTTTCAGCATGATAAAATTAGTTCCAAATTTGATATAACCTTAGGTTGTATTCGCAATGAAAATGGTTTAACTATTGAATTGGAATTTAATACTGATATTTATGAAAGAAATTTTATGCAAACTGTACTTGAAAATTTTATTGATTTATTAAATCAAGTACTACATAACCAGCAAATTCCTATTTCCCAATATAACATTATTACTATCAATGAGTTGGAACAAATTCAAATTTGGAATAGAACCGAAGTACCATTTAGCAAGCATAAAACGATATTAGATTTTATTCTCCAAAACTGCCATAGTTTTAACAGTGAGAAAGCCTTATTTTTTGAAGAAAATGTATATACTTATAGTGAACTAAATGAAATTTCTAATCAATTGGCTTGGTACTTGGTAGATTTGGGCGTTAGGAAGAATGACTTTATAGGAATAGAAATTGAACGCTCAGAATGGCTAATCATCAGCATTTGGGCAATAATGAAATTGGGTGGGATTTATGTCCCTATAGACCCTAATTTTCCTACTGAAAGAAAAGCGTTTATATTCCAAGATTCTTCCATAAAAGTTTTGGTTAATAATGAATTAATTAAAAATTTTGCAAGTGTTCAAAATCAATATTCTACTGAAAATATACTCTATGATTTAGTTCCTAATGACTTAATCTATTGCCTTTATACCTCAGGATCCACAGGAAAACCCAAGGGCTGTTTATTAGAGCATCAAGGAATTGTTAATCGTTTAGAATGGATGCAAAAAGCCTATTCATTAAATTCTGAAGATGTAATATTACAAAAAACACCTTATACATTTGATGTTTCTGTGTGGGAGATTTTTTGGTGGAGTATGTATGGAGCAAAAGTTTGTATACTACCTCATAATGCAGAAAAAAGTCCTGATGATATTATTCAAAATATTGATAAACATAAAGTTACAGTTTTGCATTTTGTTCCTTCTATGTTGAATGCTTTTTTACAATATTTGGAACTAAACCCTTCAGAAACTCTTAAACTAAAAAGTCTAAAACAAGTTTTTACAAGCGGTGAAGCCTTACCTTTTACTTTGGTATCTAAATTTTATGAATTATTTCCTAATGTAAATCTAATGAATCTTTACGGTCCTACGGAGGCAAGTATTGACGTAACTTATTTTGATTGTCAAAATAATCCTTATGAGTTTATTCCCATAGGTAAACCCATTGATAACATAAAAATTCATATTTTAGGTAAAAATTTAGAAATTTTACCGATTGGTAGTGTGGGTGAAATTTGTATTGAAGGTGTTGGATTAGCAAGAGGCTATTTGAATAGACCCGATTTGAATAAGGATAAGTTTATTTTTCACCCTGAACTCCAAGTAAAAATTTATAAAACAGGGGATTATGGAAAATGGTTAAAAGATGGAAACATTCAGTATTTGGGTAGATTAGATGACCAAATCAAAATTAAAGGTTATAGAATCGAACTTGGAGAAATTGAAAATTGGGTTTTACAATCACTTAAAAATATTGTTAATCAATGTGTTGCTATTGTAACTGAAAATCACAACGAAAAAACTATTGTTTTATATTACACAGGAAAAATTTCTGAAAATGAAGTTGATACAATTTTGAGAAACGCTTTACCTCATTACATGGTACCCAGTTTTTATGTTCAGTTAGAAAGCATTCCTCTTTTATTAAATGGTAAAGTCAATAGAAAAGCACTTCCAATTCCTAATTTTGATAAATCATTGCAATTAGCAGATAATCAAAATTTTATAGAAACAGAAAATGAAAAACAATTGGCAGAAATATGGTCAGAGGTATTAAAAGTTTCTGTTGATAGGCTTTATAAAAACAGTGATTTTTTTGCATTTGGTGGCGATAGTATTAAGGCTATTCAAATCATTGCTAAGTTAAGAGCTAAAGGATTCCTCTTAAAAATGGCTCATATTTTTGAATATTCAACCATTGAAAATCAAGCTCTTAAAATTCAAATTTTAAAAAATCAGCATCAAGAAAAGATATCTTCCAACTCCATTACTCCGCTTCAAAAAGCTTTCTTAGAAAATGTGTGGGTTTATGGAACACTTAAGCAAAGAAATCATTATTTACAAGCTCAAAAATGGACCTTTCAACAAAAATTTGATTTTGATTTTATATCAAATGCTTTTCAAAAATTAATACAAACTCATTTTCATTTAAACACACAGTTTGTGTTTGAAAACGGTGAATGGATTGCTAAACAACAAAACGCTTATAATCCAATAACAATTTTTGAGGTAAAAGATAAAAATTTAATAAATTCCGATTACATCATAGATAACTATATTGATAAAATTGATTTTACTAAAGGGCATAATTATTTTGCATTAGTTCATTCAAGTGAATCATTTACTGAGATTTACTTTTTCATTCATCACTTAGTTATAGATTTTGTTTCTTGGGATATTTTATGGAATGCTTTTAAGCAACTTATTGATAATCAAAATATTTTATCTGCTTCAACTTCTATTCATACCTATTCTGAAAAATTAAAAAATGCTATTCAAAATGGTAGATTTTATCACCATTTGGAATACTGGAAACCGTTAAAAAATGCAATCGATGATTTTGCAATAGAAAATCAAAACAATAATACCTATAAAAATGCTCATTATGTTAAAAATTATGTTAAGTTGTCTCAAAAATTAGAAATACCTACTCAGCTTCTTATTATGCTGGCTGTTTCTAAAACTTTGCATCAATTGTTAGATAAAACGCATTTTATTTTTCAAATTGAACAGAATGGAAGAGTAGAATTGTTTTCTGATTTAGATTTAAGCCATTCTGTAGGTTGGTTTACCAATCTTTATCCATTCTATGTTAATACTTATAAGGAATTTGATTATCAATTAATTAATCACTATCATAATGAATTTTTAAAAATTCCAGAAAAAGGAATTACGTTTGGTTTTTGGAATCAAGAATTTCCCATTCTTCAATATAAACCTTCTATCACACTCAATTACTATGGAATTCTTAATGACAATCAGGAAAATAATAATTTTGCAAAATCAGAAGATATTGAATTTATACCATTAATTAATAAGGAATTGGTTCGTTCTGAATGGATTGAAATTCAAGCTTATGTCCAAAATAATATTATTTACATGGATTTTGTTTTGCCTGATTTTATAAAAGATACAGAATGGACGAGCTTTTTAACTGCTAATATTGAAAAAATTATTCAAATTCTTGGTCAAAATCAATTAGATGCAATTTTACCAGCAAAATTGGGGTACAAAAATTTAAGCTTTGAACAGTTAGAAAAATTACAAAGTATTTATGGTGAAATTGAAAATGTTTATCCATTAACTCCCACTCAATCAGGTCTTTATTTTATTTATCAGCAAAATCCCAATTCTTCTATTTATTTTGAACAGTTTGGATATTTTGTAAATGGTAAGTTGGATATAAATCAATTTCAAACTGCATTTCAAAAGTTAGTACAAAGACATCAAGTATTAAGAACTGTTTTTCATTCGGAAATTACTAACGAGCCTGTACAATTGGTATTAAAAAATTATCGTGCTCAAATTCATCATGATTCTGTTAATAAAGATCAAATTGCTGTCATTGAAACAGAAAACATTCAAAAGGGTTTTCAATTAAACCAAGAACCTGCAATTCGCTTATGGGTCTTAACTATTTCAGAAAATGAACATTATATCATTTGGTCAAATCATCATTGCATTTTAGATGGTTGGAGTTCTAATTTACTAATTGCAGAATTACATCAAATTTATCACCATTTAATTGATAATCAGGATTATCATACAATTCTTCCATACACATTTGGGGATTACATTCGTTGGTTAGAAGATTACCAAGAGCCTATTCGTTTTCGTGAATATTGGAAAAATTATTTACAGGGAATAGAAAACGTTCCTTCTTTAAGTTCTAAAAGGGTTGAACCTCAATTAGAACAATTATCTAAATATAGTTTTCAAGTAACTCCTGAATTGTTAAATCAAATTCAAAATTTATGTATTCAAGAAAAATTAACGTTAAACAGTATAGTTCAAACTTTATGGGCATTAACTGTTGGTTCATTTACAAACGCTCAAGACGTGGTTTTCGGTACGGTAGTTTCTGGAAGACCCTCTGAAATTCCTCATATTCAAGAAACAGTTGGGGTTTTTATTAATACTGTTCCACAAAGAGTAAAATGGAAACCTGAAACTGCTTTAATTAATCTTATTAAAACTTTTCAAGAACAATACATTGAAAATGAGAAATTTCATTATTTTCCATTATCTGAAATTTTGGCTTGTTCTAATTTAGGAAATCAACTGATTAACCATATTTTGGTATTTGAAAATTTCCCAACAGTAAACACAAATTCAGAATTTGATAATTCTCAAAATATTGAAATTCAAGATGATAATTCTAATAGCTTTGCACAAACTCATTATCCTTTTTCCATTACTGTTTATCCTGAAGTTCTAAAATTTGAGTTTAGATACTATAATTCTTATCTTGACGAACTACAAATTCAGCACATAGCCACAACTTATTTAGGTTGGTTTGAAAAATTGATTAGTCATCATAGAGAAGAAATTTCTAAAATTTCATTAATTCAACCCACTGAATATCAACTATATGAAAGTTGGAATCAAACAAAGTCAGATTTTGATGAATTAGCTTCAAACCTAGTAAAATTATTTACTCAAAAAGTTTCTTCCAATCCTGATAAGATTATTTTGAAAGATAATAATAAATCCATAACATACAAAGAGTTAGAGGAACTCTCCAATCAATTTGCTCAGTATTTACAAAAACAAAAGAATGTTCAGAATGGTGATTTTGTAATCATAAACATGCCAAGAACTTGGGAAACTTTAGTGATGATGGTTTCCGTTCTCAAATTAGGTGCTGCCTATATTCCTATTGATACCTCTTATCCAACAGAAAGAATACAATATATCATTGAGGATTCTGGTTCTCATTGTGTTTTAGAAGAAACAGAATGGAAAAAGTTTTATTTACAAAGATTAAGATATTCTAAAAATTTGGAAATAAATAATTTATATCCAAATACAATTGCTTATTGCATTTATACTTCGGGTTCAACAGGTAAACCGAAAGGTTGCCCTATTTCTCATCAATCTGTTATAAACTACTTAATTCATTGCAAAAATACATATTTTAAATCCATTGATAATACCCAATTAGATTGGTTTACTCCTTTAGCTTTTGATTTTACAATAACATCTATCTGGAATGCTTTGATTTGGGGGCATACTTTAGAAATTCATTCAGAGGATAAAAATTTGGCTGAAACTGTAAATTCAATTATTCAAAATGTTGAAAAACAAGTAGTTAAATTTACGCCTGCACACATACAACTTTTAGATATTGAGAAATTAAGACTTAGAAAGTCTTCTTTAAATGTTATAGTTGGTGGTGAAGAATTTACAGAAAATCAATTAAAAATTTTACAAAATTGCGATTTAATAAAGATTTTTAATGAGTATGGACCTACCGAAGCTACGGTGGGTTGTATAGTTTTTGAAATGAATAAAAATTATCAAGGTAAACCATTGATAGGAAAGCCAATTCAAAATACAGAGATTTGGATTTTAAATGAAAATCATCAAATTGTACCCATTGGAGGGTTAGGCGAGTTGTGCATTGGTGGAATTGGATTAACTTCTGGTTATTGGAATAAACAAAATCTCAATTCTACAAAATTTATTCAGCATCCTTTTGATCATCAAAAAGTTTTATATAAAACGGGAGATTTCGCCAAATGGCTACCCAATGGAGAATTAGATTACATAGGTCGTTCAGATGACCAAATCAAATTAAGAGGTTATCGAATGGAAATTCAAGAAATTGAAAATTCTATTTTTGAGTTTGTTCCAAAATGCAACTTAAAAGTTATTGCCCATCAAAATAATTTGGTTTGTTTTTATGTAGGTAAAATCATTAAAGAAAATCTGATTCAACAATTGAGGTCTGTTTTACCAGATTATATGATTCCTACTCAATGGATAGAACTTGAATTTATTCCGCTTACAAACAATGGAAAAATAGATAAAAATCAATTAATTACATTTATTCATCAAGAAAATCATTCTAACGTTGATATTCCTAAAACTTGGGTAGAAGAAAAATTAGTAAAAATTTGGTCAGAAATTTTATTCATCAAAGAAAACCAAGTTAGTGTACAAAAAGATTTTTATGAGTTAGGAGGTAACAGCTTGAATTTGATTAAAATGGCTCATAAAGTTCATCAAGAATTAGGCGTAAAACTCTCTTACAGACAGATTCTAGAAGCTCAATCTATTGAAGGAATTCGTAAATTTCTAACAAAGCAAAATCAATCCAATGAATACAGCTTCTATATTTTAAATGAATTTCATGAGAATTTGCCTACATTAATTTTAATTCCTCCTACTAATGGGGAAGGGTTGATTTACAAAACTTTTGCTCAGTTATTCAATAAACAAATGAATGTTTATACTTTGGATTTAGAAAGACCTTGGGAAGTCCAACAAAATATTGATGTTCAAATATTTGCTAATAAATTAGCAAATGAAATTCAACAAAGATTTTCTATGAATAAACTCTTTATTGGTGGATATTCTTTTGGGATTCGTTTAGCTTATTATATTACGTTAAATTTGCCTAATATTGTAAATCAATTGATAAACTTTGATGGAATTATTTATAAAAGCCCAGAGGAAGAGAAATTTTTATTGAATCAATTTATTGAAAAAGAAAAAGCATTAGGTAAAGATGTTATTATTGATGATAATGCATATCGTTTTATAAATGATTATTTTTCAGAAATTGTTCATGTGCCGATATTGCACTTTAAAGGTGACCAAAGTATAGTTCAATTTTTTGATATTCAATTTTTAAC
>CAZBPK010000192.1:0-9930 GCA_964493765.1 uncultured Bacteroidia bacterium
ACCAGCCCGACCCGCAGCGTAGCAAGGGGCACGCCCAAATCTCTATTTATATCTACTTACATTTTGTGAAAGTACTATCTCTTACTACATTTCTTTCACTTTTCCACCACAAATAAGGTATGGGCTGATTATAATAATTAGCTTTTGCAACTTCTGAGGGCGAGTATTTTTCTTTTATGCAGTGTGAAATATCAATATATTCAAGATTTCTTGGAACGTTACTGTGTCTATAATATTGAAAAATTTGTAAAATAATCACAGCTATCATTCCAATCATAAACCATATTTTTTGATTACTTTCAAGATTTGCCCAAATATAATGCGTTATGAAGGGAATTAAAATAGAAAATTTTAAAACTGAAAAATCATGCGCTGCTGTCCAATTTAGTAATATCAAATGATGAGAAAAAATAGAAAAAAACAGTGCAAAAAACAGAAATATATTTGTTTTTGATTTAAAATTTCTTGGTAATTGAAAATAAAAAATACCCAAAAGTAACAAAATTGGAAGATAGTTCCTTGCATAATACCAAGCTATAAAAATATAGGTTTTGAAATCAAAACGAGAAAAATAATCTTGTTGTTGAGAATCAAGACCTACTCTTGTAATAAATCTTTGCAACAATCCCGTGTAAAATTCATGGGGACTCACTAAATTAACATTAATTAACACAAATACAAGAATAGCCAATATAGTAGCAATAAGGGTAAAAAACTGATATTTTAGATTTTTATAGAGAAGGTTTTCGGGAGGTAGATTATAAAACTCTGAAATTTTAATATATGTTAGAAAACTTAAAGCAAATAAGAACCCCCACCAATCTGTAAAACAAGCACAAAAAATACAAAAGACAAATCCAATAAAATTATGTTTAGAAAAATAGATTGCAAATAGAACAAAGGTTGTTACCTGAATATCCAAAAACCAAACATTATGATGGAACCATAAAACATTAGGTAAGAAAAGATACGAAAGTAAAGCAACAATGAAGTTATCTTTAAAAATTAATATAAATGCTAAAACATTTAGAAAAAAAAAGAAAGAAGCAATCCAACGAATTGAAAATTCATCTATTGAGAGATGAAAAAACTTTAAAATAAAGTAGGTTGAATAAAAACTCAATGGGGGATACGAAAAATAATAATATTCACCGTTAGAATTTTTTCCTGTTTGAATGGGGTCAGATTTTAAGTTGAGGTCTCCTAAATTTGGGAAAGTTAAAATTAAACCACCGTTATGATTCCAAAAACCTGATTGGTTCCATATATTATAGGTAATCAATTGATGGGCAATTAAATCTTGATGCCTTTTCCCAATCGGTTGTAACTTTTCAGGAAGAGTAATAAAAATTGTGCATAAATAAAATAAAACAACAATCCCAAAATTATTAAAAGGAAACTGCTTTTTTAGATTGTAAATTTTGATTAGCATAGTAAGTTACAGAATAAAGAGTAGCAACAAAAAAAGGTAGAGCAGGGATTTTATATCTTACTAAAGACCCAAAAACAGGGGTTGTGAAACCCACAAAAAAACCAAAAGCTAAAGCATAAACAAACCCAAATTGTAAAAAAGGATTAGAAGCTAAAGCACCGAGAAATCCTCTAAAACCAAATTTGAATAGAATATTTAAGAACAAATAGGTCATCCATAGAGATTCTAAAGCGGCTAAAAGCATAACAGGATTATGGGCTTCCCAAAGAAAAGGTCTAAAAAATGTTGCTATAATTGCTTGAGGGGCTACCTGAACAAAACTAGAAAAACTACCATCAAAAATACCAATATCAAATCTAGAACTTTGTCCTTGATAGTAAATATCTTGTTTTAAATCTGATTGGTGTGCTTTAGCAAATTCTAATACATTATCCGCTGAAAATTTTTCATTAAATTGACCTAAAAAAGATAATGAAAAAGGGATCATCAAAAACGTTAGCCCGTAAATTAAGGGTTTAATGATAAAACGGAGTTTTTCATTTTTTAAATTATCAGTGGCATTAGGAAAGAGCCAAAAAAATGAAAGGGGTAAATAAGAATAGAGTATATAGGCTTTAATTTTAAGGATTAAAAATGCACAATAGAAAAAAATCAATGAATGAATTAAAATGTTTCTTCTTAAAATAAAAATAGAAAAAAGGCTATAGGTAATCATACCAAGTGAGGCAAAAGTAATAGTGTCTTTTAAAATTCCTGATCCCCAAAAAAATACGGAGGGTATAAAAAAAATAGCAATAGCTAATTCCTTGTGTAGTTTAGGGAAATAATATAAAAAAACTTTGTAGAAATGCCATACACCAATATAGGAAATTGCAGAAAATAATAAAGCCATTGCGATAAAAGAGTTAAATGCAGGTAAAGAAACGATACCTGCTAAACGCGATACATTATAAGCCGAAAAATTAAAAAAATAGGGCATATTTCTGCCAAAAGTGTAATAAAAATCATAATTTTGAATTAAAAAATCTTCTCTGGTGGTTTCAGGCTTAAAAATCAAATAAAGATAAGCCAAAGGGTCTTTCCAAAAGGCTTCATACATTCCTTTACTGGTTAGATAATAAAAAACAGTATCGCCTCCATTTCTAGGGTCATAATAAAATTGATAAATCAAACATACGGCAACAGCCCCTATTAATTTTACAATTAATCCAGGTAAAAAGTATTTTTTTATTTCGTCATTTTTTATAGTAATTTCTCTTATTAAAATGGCAATAATAATGATTAAAAAAAACCATAAGGGACCCATAATTAAATCCATTTCATTCAAAACAAAAAAACGTCCCATGATTTATTCAATTAATTGCAAAATTAAAGAATCCGACAACATCAATCCTTTATTCGTAAAAAAAAATTTTCCCTCTACTAACTGTACCAAGCCTTCCCTACCCCACTTTTCAAACAATTCACAATTGACCTTTTCAAGACCTTTATTTTGACGAATTTCAAACATCAATCGCTCTAATTCTAATTGATTCTCCTGTAATTCTTCTTTTAAGTCAATAGGAATTTCATTCATTTGAATTTTCTCTTCATAAATATGCAAATTAGCAATATTAGAACTTCTTGTTTTATCATAAAATGAATGTGCAGAGGGTCCTAAACCTAAATAAGGCTCATGTTTCCAATAACTTGAGTTATGTTTAGATTCAAAACCTTGTTTAGCAAAATTAGAAAGCTCATATCGAATGAATTCTTTACTTTTCAAAAGTTCTACAATGAACTCATATTCTATCAAATAATTCTCTTCGTGAATACTAAAATGATTTTTTTTCAATTGATAATCCAATAAAGTTTTAGGTTCAATAGTTAAAGCATAACAAGAAAAATGAGTTGGATGAAATTCAATTAATTTATTAAATGTTTGCTCTAAATTATTTAAGTTTCCATTGGGAATTCCATAAATAACATCTACACTGTAATTTGAAATATCACTATTTTGTATTAATTCTAAAGCCTTAAAAATCTGTTCAACAGTGTGATTCCTTTTCATAAATTTTAATTCTTCTGAATGAATACTTTGAACACCCAAGCTTATTCTATTAATACCCAACTCTTTCCAAAAACTTAACTTTTCTTTTGAAATATCCTCTGGATTGGCTTCAATTGTAACTTCCTTTAAATCCATATTAGGAAAAGAATCCAAAATTTTTTGAAAAATTGTTTCTAAATCCTTTGTTTTCAATATACTAGGTGTTCCACCACCAAAATATAAAGTTTGAATGGATTCCTTTTGCTGAAAAAAAAATTTCCTTAACTCAATTTCATGCAAAATTGAATGTATGAAATTGGGAATATACTTTTTTTGTACAGAAAAATTAAAATCACAATAAGAACAAGCTTGATGGCAAAAGGGAATATGAACATAAATACCTCCAACTTTTCTAGGTTCTTCTTCTACCTTCATCAATAATTTCTTTTATGATCATCAAATCACTATTATTAAAACCTTTAGCTTCAATGGATTGCCCACCTGTACTTTCAATAATTAAATCACCGAACAGGATTCCTGTTTTGAGTTGAACCGTTCCGATGTTTTGGTAGCTGATGGTCAAAATTTCTTTTCCTGTCCAATATTTTTTTTCTAAGGTAATATCGTATTCTGTTAAAATAAGTTTGGTTGGGAACCAAAAACTACCAGCAACTCTGTTGGATTGAAACTCTCTTTTATTCATGAATGAATTCAAAATTATTAGAAATTAGGGCGTGTCCCTTGCTACGCTTCGGGTCGGGCTTGTTTTGGGTTCCACTTCGTTTCAGCAATCCTTTTTCTGCTTCAATAATTCAGCATTAAAAGGCAGTGCCACTTCGTGCCCTACACATCCCTCACGCATACCTAAAAACTTTGTTTTTATTTTTGCAAAGTTATAGAATATTTCCATAACTCACTACCATTGCTATCCAAAATTAGTAAAATTAAAACTCTTTCTTTTAATTTTCCTGAAACTGTAATTAAACCAAAATTCCTTACTCCGATATAAGAATTAGGAACTCTCCATTCATTTTTTTCATCAGGGAAGTTGGCAGCCCCTGCGGTTAATGGTGAAACCGTAAAATCGTAAATTTTGGGTTCATTAGGGGTTACTGTCAACTCTGAGTGATGTCTATCACCTGTTAAAAAAATGACATTTTTGATATTTTCTTTTTGGATAGTTTCTATAATATATTTTCGTTCCTCTTCAAAGATAGCATAATTTTCAAAAACTGCTGCTGTATTTAATACTTGTCCACCAATACAAACGAATTTAAAATTGGCTTTGCTTGCTACTAATCCATCTATTAACCATTGAAGTTGTTCTTCTCCAAGAATAGTTCTTTTGTCAGTTGTTCTTTTATTAGGGGTTCTAAAAAAACGATTGTCTAACAAAAAAAACTCACAATCTTCGTAAGTAAATGAGGTATAATAAGATTTTGTATGAACAGGTTTAGGATTAGCCCAAAAATTTTCAAAAATTTGTTGAGAAGTATTTTTGAATTTAAAAGAACGGTCGGAGTCATTGGGTCCATAGTCATGGTCATCCCAAATGGCATAATGAGCACAACTTGCTAGAAGCGGTTGTAACTCTTTCAAAGATCGTGTATGCGTATAACGATATAACATTCCTGATACTGTAAAATAATCAGGTTCACGTAAATACGTATTATCTCCCAACCATAACATTAAATCCGGTTTTTTGTCATAAATGGATTGTAAAATTTCATAATTCCCTCCGTAAGATTTACCCGGTCTATCATAAAGGCTATCATTCACAAAAAAACAACTGCCCAAAGCCAAAGTAAAATCTTGTGGGTCTTTTCTGTAATGCCAAAAACTTTGTGTTTTAAAAGTCAATGGATAATGGAATGAGATTTTTTTTTGATTTAAAAAAACTTCATAAGCGTATTCTGTTGATGGGGTTGTTTTTAAAAGAACTTTTGCAACGTAAACGGGTTGTGTAGATTCGCTCTCAAACTTAGCCACAGATTTTTCAGTTCGGCTTTTATATTTTCTATTAGGTAGATTTTTGGCATAGTACTCAATATGAACATCACAAGCTTGGTCTGTTTGTAACCATATTAAAACTTCTTCAGCTTCTACATAGCCTACCATAGGACCAGAAATAATGTTTTGGGAATTTCCCCATAAAAAACTCAATGTAAGTGCAATAAGAATAAACTTAAAAAAATTCATGATACAAAAATAGAAATTAATTTGATGTTGAAATAATAGAAAAAAGTTACCGTTTATGCTAGGTTTTTTACGGATTAGATTATAAAAGTAGCATTTCAAGCAAAAAAGCCATTTTTTAGCAAACATAAAGCAATTTCTCAACTGTATTTATTATAGAAAAAAGGAGGAAATATGAATACATTAAGCAATCTAGTTAAGGAAATCTTAGACTACTATCAAAAAGTTCACAGATTAAAAACGAAATTATTTTATAACGGAAAAGCATAAAAACCAATAAGGAGGAAGATATGAAACAATGGATAAATTTAGGAAAAGAATTATTGAGTTATTATTCACAAATTCGTAAAATAAAAAATAACCGTAAAAAAATATGAGAGTATTTGGAGATATGATACAATTTTTTAGGAATTGGTGGCGAGACGCAGTCAAAGTGTATAAGCTTAAACGCCGTCAAGCGGCAATAAGAAAATTATTGAAACAGAGGCATAAATTTAAAAGCTAAGTCATTTATGCAATACATTCTACAAAATAACTAAATTCTTTTTTACTGTAACCATTTACAATATAACTATAATTATTGCGACATAAAAGGCTATTCTATAAGAATAGTTTTTTATTTTGAGTTCTTAGGGAAATTTTTTGAGTATTGCTAAAAAAACCTTATCATTGCAGTATGCAAATTTATTTAATAGAAGAAGTTAAGGAAGAATTGATATTTCGGTTATCAGAAGAAGATTCTCATCATTGCACGGTTGTAATGAGGAATAGAATTGGAGATATTATTTGGGGTACAGATGGAAAAGGCAATGCTTATGAATTAGAAATTATTAATATACAAAAAAAAGCGGTTTTTACTAAACAGTTACGGCATTTTCCTGAATTAGGAGAACAAAAATTATCTACCTGTTTGGCTTTTGGTTTATTAAAAAATCCATCTAGAATGGAAACATTAATTGAAAAAGCTGTTGAATTAGGAGTAACTCATATTTTTCCTTTCATATCAAAACGTTCTGAAAAAAAGAATTTATCTTTGGAAAGAGCTTTAAAAATTGCAACTGCTGCCGTAAAACAATGTAAGCGTTCAAGAATACCAGAAATTCATTTGTATTCATCGTTTCAAGAGCTTGTTCAAGAAAATAAAAAATGGAAAATCCCTAAATTTATAGGATATTGTGAATCAGAAACTTATATCAGTAATTACAAAGAAAGCATTGCAAGTGAAGCTTCATTTTTTATTATTGGACCCGAGGGAGATTTTACCCCTGAAGAAATAGAAATTGCTAATGAAAACCAAATACAAAACTTCTCTCTTGGAGAAACCCGTTTTAGAGCAGAAACTGCGGGGATTCATATTCTTTCTATAAATCATTACTTGAAAAACTTGAATTGAATCATCAAAATATATCGTAGCAATTCCAATTTCTATAAACAAAAATAGGGTACATTGAGTACCCTATTTTTGTTTATAGAAGAAAAAATCTTATCGAATCAAAGTAACACTTCCCTCTCGCTTGATTTTTTTGCCATCTTTATTTCTTGTTCCTTCAAGAACATAAACATAAACGCCTTCAGAACAAGGTTTTCCTGTATTGAATAAGTTACCATTCCAGAAACGATTTTCATCTCCTTCATTATTGAAAACTAATTTGCCCCAACGATCCCAAATTTTGAATCCAAACTCAAAACCCGTGCTTTCAATTTTGAGAAGATCATTCAAACCATCATTATTGGGAGTGAAAACGTTTGGAATAAATAATCTAATTCCTTCTAACACTTTTATAGTAACTTTGAAAGAGTCAACACAACCAAAATCATTCCCGACATATTGAATAACTTCATATTCACCAGCTTGGGGGAAATTGATAGTTCCCGGATTTTGAAGGTTAGAGGTCTGTCCATTTCCAAAAACCCAAGTCCAAGAAGTTCCACCGGTACTATTATCGGTAAAAATTATATCACTATTAGGTAATTCTACTTCAGTTGCGGAAGCTGTAAAACCAGCTTGAACATTAGAAAATACTTGTATTGCATCTGCTAAAGTTAAAGTATCAGAACAGCCATCAGCATTGGTAGCGATTAATGAGACCGTATATAAGCCTTCCTGAGTGTAAGTATGAATAGGGTTAGCTGTAGTGTCCCAAGTTCCATCACCTAAATCCCACAAATAAGTTGTACCCGTTCCACCATTAGAATTAGTATTATTGGTAAACTGAACGGATAATGGATTACAAGTTCCAGAAGTAATAAATGTAAAATCAGGAATAGGTCTTCTTTGAACCTCTATAGAGAAGGTGGTAGAGGCTTGGCAGGAACCATTAAAGTTAATGGAAGTAAGTGTAACAGTATAGTTACCTGATTGAGTATAAATATGAGCTGGGTTTCCTAAATTAGAAGTATTACCATCACCAAAATCCCATATTCTAGTATGTGCACCGGTTCCAGCATCAATAAAACTTACAGGCAAGCCTTCACAAGCAACCAAATTGGCAATAGAAATTGCAGGTTGAGGAGTTTCAAAAACTTGAATGTAATTTATTTTATCAGTAGTATCGGCATAAGGTCCATTTTTAACAATCAAACGAACTGAATAAAAACCATGCTGAGCATAAGTATGAGTAGGATTAGGCAAATTAGAAGTATTACCATCTCCAAAATCCCATTCATAATCTGTTGGATTTCCTGTTACGTTTGAAGTAAAATTAACAGTTAAAGGAGCACAACCAGATGTTACATTGGAAGTAAAATCACCCGTAACTGGAGTTGGCACAATAACAGTTGCCGAGGTTTGGCAAGAACTTGTACAGCCATTCGCATCGGTGATGGTCAATGTTATCGTGTAAGTATTTGGGCCACCATAAGTATAGTTCAAATCAATGTTGTTGGTATTGGAAGTGCCATTGATTTGCTGACCATTTCCTAAATCCCAAACGTAACTAAAAGGAGCTTGACCTGTTGTAATATTCGCCTGAATATTAGAAGGTTGACTCACAACTACTGTATTAACTGCTGCACATTGAACAACTGGATTTGGATGAATAGTAACAGTAATAGTATTTGAAGTGTCATTTTGTGGCACAGCACATTGGTACCCTGAACTCAAAACTAACTGTACTTGGTCGCCATTTTGTAAATTAGAGACATCTAGAGTCAATCCATTTTGACCAGCCAAAGGCTGCCCATTCACTAACCAAGAATAGGTAGGAGTAGTACCAGTATTCTGAGCAACTCCAAAAAACGATATATTTTCTCCAGGACACGAAATAGGATTAGAACTAAAAATATTTACACTTGGGGTCAAAGGAGGTAATATTTCAAATTTAAGAGTATCCTTAGAAGTAATGCCACAACATGGTGTTGATGAGCGTAATCTCACTTCATATATTCCCACTTGAGTCAACAAAGGAGTAGTAATAGAATTAACTCCATTGAAAGTAGTATCTAAACCTGGACCTATCAACTCCCATTCATAAGTATCCCCAACAAAATTTGTGGAAAAGTTTAATGTTGTATTAGGACAAAATGTACTTTGACCTTGATTATTGATAATTGATGGTTTAGGACCATCATTAGAGATATTTACAAAATTGGAATATCTAAAAGGAACTCCGTCAATAGTCAATGTTATGCTTTTTAAACCTTTTGCAGAATAGCGAGTGATAACAGTATCACCGTTAGCAACAGAAGGTTGAGAATTCGCACCAAAATTCCAAGTAATTAAAGAAGATGGGTCTTGATCAGGTACTATAAAGACTATATCTGAGTTGGTACATCCTTTATTTTGAACAATAATTTGAGGTTCAAAAGTTACGTTTACATTGGTTTTAGTAACTGGAATACAAGAAACACAAACTTGTTCATAGATATTTTGGGAAATACCTACAGCACCGTTTCCACCTTTACCACCTTTACCACCGTTTCCACCCTTACCACCGTTTCCACCTTTACCACCTTCGCAGCCAGCAGCGGAATTGTTTCCACCGCCATCAAAACCACCTGCACCACCGTTTCCACCGTTTCCACCTGCAGCACCATCAGAACCTATTCCACCGTTTCCAGGGTCACCTTTAAGAAGCTGGCAATCGCGTATGAAGCCATTATTACCATTTGCCCAAATAAAAATAGCGAAAGAACCACCACCACCAGTACCACCTTTTCCACCTTCACCACCTTCACCACCTTCACCGCCTCCGCCTCCGCCTCCACCTGGCGAATTATAATCACCACCAATTGAGATACAAGCAATGTGAGTTGGGATACCTCCTATGGAACC
>CAZBPK010000193.1:0-30368 GCA_964493765.1 uncultured Bacteroidia bacterium
CACTTTAACAGATAAAGAAAAATCTATTGTGGATTTTTTATCCTCTCAAGAATCCATTTCTTATGAAAAATTTAAAAATCAATTCTCCAATTCTGTCATCAAAAAATTGCTTCAAAAACAGATTATTGAACTAAAAACCCAAATAGTTAATCCCTATAAACCTAAATTTAAAACCTATATTTTTATTAATTATCCACAATTAGAACAGCAATTGGCTCCCAATAAACCTTCATCTCCATCTGAATTAGTATCCTTAGCTATTCAAAATACAAAATCGGAAAATTATCAAAAAATTTTATTGTATTTACTTCAAAATGATGGTATTGAAAAACAATACTTATTGAATAATTTAAAAATTTCCGAAAGTGTATTAAAATCTCTGGAAAAAAAATCATGGATTTGCTTAGAAAAGCACGCTGTTGATAGAGTTCAATTAAGAAATTTATCAACTTTCCTCCAAGAACTTTCTTTGGAAGAAAAAAAACTTTGTCTAGAATGGGCTCAAAAAATAGAAAATGATTCAAATTGGTTACCTACTGTATTTTTTCATGATTTAGGGAATAAACGTATTCAATTTTATATAGAATGGTTTAAAAAATGGATAGAGAAAGGAAAACAAATTCTTTTTTTAGTACCAGAAATCGCATTTACCGATAAATTTGTCATAGAACTACAAAATCATTTTCAAGAGGAACTCGGCATTTATCATAGTAAAATTAATGATAATGAAAGAGTAGAAATTTGGTATAAAGTTTTTTTGAAAGAATTTAAAATCATTATTGGCGTTAGAAGTGCCCTATTTTTACCCTTTTCCGATTTAGGATTGATTTTAATAGATGAAGAACAAGATGCGAATTATAAACAAGAAGAAAAAAATCCTAGAATGAACTTTAAAGATTCTGCGATTTACTATTCTAAAATGCTAAACATACCTATTATTTTGGCTTCTCAAACTCCCTCTATTGAAACCTATTATCAAGCTCAAATTGGAAAATACAATATCATCAAATATTTAAAAAATTCACAACTCAAAGAAAGTCAAGTATTGATAAAAGATTTAAAATCTGAAACTGCCTTGCATCAAACTGTGGGTTTGCTATCTGAATATGCTTATAAATCCATTTATCAACAAAAACTCAAAAACCATGTTTCTATTATTTTTATCAACAGAAAAGGATATGCACCGAAAATTGTTTGTAATGCATGCGGGCATGTTCACTTTTGCCCTAAATGTGATATCGCTTTAACTTATCATAAACAAATTAATAAATTAAAGTGCCATTATTGTGGTTTTCAAGAAGAGAATATTTATTTTTGCAAAAACTGTGGAAGTAATGATTTGGCTTACGAAGGTTTTGGAACAGAAAAAGTGGAAGAACAATTGCATTCTATTTTTCCTAATTTTAAAATTGCAAGATTAGATTCTGATAATTTTAAAACCAAAAAACAATTATCCGATTTTTTACAGTTGATTCAACAAAATGAAATTGATATAGTTATTGGTACTCAATTGATAACCAAATTATTACATTTAGAAAATACAGAACTTTTGGTGGTACTACTCACAGATATGATGCTTCATATTCCCAATTTTAGAGCATTTGAATATACTTTCCAATTTTTAAGACAGTTAATATATGATTTTGATTTACCCAATCAAGTAAATAAACAATTGGTTTTACAAACGAGAATACCTAAACATAAGGTTTTTGAATACTTATTTAAAGATTATGCGGAATATTATCATGAACAAATGGCTTTACGCGAGGAACTTCAATATCCACCTTTTAGCCGTTTAATTGAATTGGAAATTATGCATCCTCAACAAAACGTTCTTCATCATTCTATAAACAATTTTGAAAAACTGTTAAAAAACTCCTATTCAGAATATATTTTGGGACCGAGTATTCCTCATGTCTCCAAGCTCAAAAATTATTATCGTATTCAGTACTTAATCAAGGTTCCCAAAGGACAAAGCCCATCAAAAATCAAAGAACATATTCAAAAAGCCTTTAAAGATTTTTTGATTTTGGAGAAAGATAGAAATTTTCGGATAATTATCAATGTAGATCCGAGATAGCACTTGGCTTGGTGCTTGGTAAGCGTGAGGGATGCGAAGGGCACGAAGTGGCACTGCCTTTTGACGCTTTTGAAAAAGTGGAAAAAGGATTGCCGAAGCGAATAGCGAAGCCCAAAGCAGCCCGACCCGCAGCGTAGCAAGGGGCACGCCCTCAATTTTTTATTCACTTCTTAAATTTTGAAGTATTTAGTTTGTGGATAATTATGTGTTTTAAGCACAATCAAGAAAAATACAAAAAAGTTTTTAGTAATCAAAAAATTAGTATCTTTGCGGTTCTATTAAAAAGAGGTAGGCAAGATGAAAAGGACATTTCAACCCAGTAGAAGAAAAAGAGTAAATACTCATGGTTTTCGTGCAAAAATGAAAACTAAAAACGGTAGAAAACAATTATCTCGTAGAAGAGCTGTCGGTAGATATAAATTAACCGTAAGCGATGAAAAAATCTTCAAATGGTAGTCATAAGTTATTTTATGCTAGGTTAACAAAGGCTGAAAGGCTAAAAAGTAAGTCTTTGTTAATCACCATTTTAAAAAAAGGCCAAAAAATAAAAACCTCTTTTTTTGCTGTTACTTACTTATTTCAAACTATTTCCCATTCCACATTAAGTTCAAAAACAATTTTTGCCATTTCAGTACCTAAAAAGGTATCAAAAAAAGCTGTTGAAAGAAATCGTATCAAAAGAATTTTTAGACACGCTTGGCAATCTTTTAAAAACTCCATTGAATTACAAATTCCTAGTCATTTAAAACTCTGTATTTTTGTATCAGTTTACCAAAAAATTTTGCATACTATTCATGATATTGTTGAAGAACTAAGGTTTTGTTTTCAAAAAATGCTACTAAATTTGCCTCATGCAGAAAATTGATATATCCGTTGTAGTTCCATTATATAATGAAGAAGAATCCCTGCCCGAGTTAGTGGAATGGATTCATAGAGTAATGATAGAAAATAGTTTTTCTTACGAATTAATAATGGTTGATGACGGTTCAACGGATAGTTCATGGCAAGTAATTACAGGATTAAAAGCACTTTTTCCTAATATTGTTGGTATTAAATTTCAAAGAAATTATGGTAAATCTGCAGCATTGCACACTGGTTTTCAAAAGGCAAAAGGAAATGTAGTCATTACTATGGATGCTGACCTCCAAGATAGCCCTGACGAAATACCCGAACTATATCGTTTAATTACTGAAGAAAAATATGATTTAATCAGTGGTTATAAGCAAAAACGCTACGATCCAATCACTAAAACGGTACCAACTAAGTTATTCAATTGGGCTACACGAAAAATATCAGGTATTCATAACCTTCATGATTTTAACTGCGGGCTTAAAGCATATAAAAAAGATGTCGTAAAATCTGTTGAAGTTTACGGAGAATTACATCGTTATATTCCATTTTTAGCTAAAGAAGCTGGATTCAAAAAAATTGGTGAAAAGGTAGTTGTACATAGAGCCAGAAAATACGGTACCACAAAATTTGGCTTAGAACGTTTTATAAATGGCTTTTTAGACTTATTGACATTAAGTTTTACTTTAAAATTTGGTAGAGCTCCTATGCACTTTTTTGGTTCTTTCGGTGTACTTTCCTTTTTGACAGGCTTTTTTATTGTAGTATATTTAATAGCCCAGAAGCTCTATGGTTTACATATTGGCGAAAAACCTCGTGAAGTGGTTGACCAACCCTTGTTTTATTTGGCTTTAGCTGCTTTGATTATTGGAGTTCAATTATTCTTAGCCGGTTTTTTAGGAGAACTTTTAATACGCAATAATCCCAATAAAAACAACTACCTGATTTCAGAAATTTTGTAGTAAAAATTTTGTTTATTCAATAATAACGCAAAATCTATTAGAAGAAATTATCGCCAAAGTGATACAAAAAATTTTTTTCTAACTATCGTTTAATTTTTTTTGATTCTAAACTTGATACCCACTAAGTCTGGAATAACATCGCTCAACTCGTCAGCATAAGTATTACTTTTTTGAATAAATGTTAAAAATTCTTTACGAAGTTGTGCATATTCTTTACGAAGAGTTTCATATTTTTTTTCAAAAATTTTTTGTTCTTCTAAAGCTTTTTCTTCTGAAATAACATCATTTTGAACCGTATTTAACCAATAATTATAAAGTGAACGGTCTTTTACATATTTATCATGAAGTTTTTTTGATTTACTGGTAATACTATTAAATTCATTAAGTTGCTGAAAATATTTGCTTTTATAACTAGAAACATTTTCAGAAAGAGTAGAATCTTCAATTAACAAAAACTTGTGATTAATTTCTTTTTTATTATTCTGAATTTGAACTTTAACATTGTGAATTTCTTGAGAAAGATCATAAATATCCACATAAAGTTGTGACCATTTAGGAGTTTGAGCAGTAAGTTCTAACTTGGTTTTAAGTTCTACTTTGTTACAAGATATTAAGAAACCCATTAATAAAAACGGTAAAGAGAAAAAAGTATTTTTTCTTTTAAAATAAGAGAAAAAATGGAGGAAAAATGGTAAATTCATTAATCAATCATTTTTTGAAACTCGGCAAAATTAATAATTTTTACACCAAGTTCTTTTGCTTTTTCTAATTTTTTAGGTCCCATATCTTCACCAGCAACCAATATTTGCAAATTTTTGGAAACGCTGCTTAAAACTTTTGCTCCATGGCTTTCTGCTAAAGCCACTAAATCGTCTCTTTTATATCCCGGAATAGTACCAGAAAATAGAATGGTTATACCCTCTAATTTATTGCTTAAATTTCCCATATTATTTTGTTTTTGAAATTGAATTTGATGATTTTTTAGTCGTTCAATAATTTGATGATTTTCAGGTTTTGATAAAAAGTCTTGGATAGATTTTGCAATGGTTTCTCCAACATCAGGAGTTGCGATTAGTTGCTCTAAGCTTGCTTTTTGCAACTCTTCTATAGATGGATATTGGTTAGCAATTTTTTTGGCTAGATTTTCTCCTACATGACGAATTCCTAATGCAAATAAAACTTTTTCATAAGGTTGTTCTTTAGATTTTTGTATAGACTGATATAAGTTTTCTGCTGATTTTTTAGCAAATCTTTCTAAAGGCAAAAGTTTTTCAATAGTTATGTCATATAAATCAGCAACATTATGAATTATTCCTGCATTTACTAATTGAGTAACAATTTCAGAACCCAAACCATCAATATTCATAGCTTTTCTGTGAGCAAAGTGTTCAATTCTACCAATAATTTGAGGATTACAACCTTCAGAATTAGGGCAATACCAATTAGCTTCACCAGACATTTTAATTAGTTCTTTTCCACAAGATGGACAATTTTTAATAAATTGAAATTTTTTAGCCTGTGGATTTCTTTTTTCTACAATAACAGATGATATTTTGGGAATAATCTCTCCGCCTTTTTCTACAGTAACATAGTCATTTTCGTGCAAATCTAACCTTTGAATTTCATCTTCGTTATAGATACTAGCTCTTTTAACTGTTGTACCAGCTAATAAAACAGGTTTTAAATTTGCGACTGGAGTAATAACCCCTGTTCTTCCTACTTGGTAACTTATACTTTCTAATTGAGTAATAGCTTTTTCTGCTTCGTATTTATAAGCTATCGCCCATCGGGGACTTTTAGCTGTACTTCCAAGTTCTTCTCTTACCTCAAGTTCGTTGATTTTGATGACAATCCCATCAATATCGTAACTCAATGAAAAACGTTTTTCTTTCCAATATTGTAAATAATCATCCATTTCGGGGATATTTTTACAAACTCGGTTATACTCACTTACTGGGAACCCCCATGATTTTAATTGTTGTAATTGTTCAAAATCGGTTATAAAATTGAGTTCATCGGTAAAAAGATAATAAGCAACAAAGTCTAATTTTCTCCTAGCTACTTCTTTAGAATCTTGTAATTTCAAAGTTCCAGAAGTGGTATTACGGGGATTCATTAAAGGAGGTTCACCATTTTCTAAACGTTCTTGATTTAATAATTCAAAATCTTTGATATGCATAAAAACTTCTCCGCGAACTTCTAAATCATCGGGTATATTTTTACCTTTCAATTGAAGCGGAATAGAGCGGATAGTTTTAGCGTTTGCAGTAATATCATCACCTTTTGTGCCATCACCACGAGTTACGGCATGAGTTAAAATGCCATTTTTGTAATGTAAACTTAAAGCAACGCCATCAAATTTGTGTTGTAAAATGAAAGTAAAAGATTTTTCTGTTAATTTTTGATTACGCAAAATAAAGTCATGGATTTCTTCAATACTATAAGAATTTCCTAAACTTAAAAACGGTATTTTATGTTGAAAAGTAGGAAAGTTTTTAGTAATAGTTCCTCCTACTCTTTGTGTAGGCGAATAGGGTTTTATTAATTCTGGATATTGGTTTTCTAATTTTACAAGTTCTTGGTATAAAGCATCATACTCTCTATCAGAAATAATAGGTGAGCTTTGATTATAATACAAATCATCGTGATATTGAATCTCACGAATGAGTTGTTCAATACGATATAGTGCTTGTTCTAAATTCATGAATGGGGAGGGTAAATACTTTTATTTATAAAGTTTATGATGTTCTGAGGTACTAAACCTTCTAATTTTCCTTGATATTTAATGATTTCACGAACCAAAGTAGAGGAAACTCCAATATATTGAGTGTCAGAAACTAAAAATACGGTTTCTATTTTATCGTCTAGATGTTTGTTTAATAAAAAAATATGCTTTTCATATTCAAAATCAGGAGCAGAACGTAAGCCTCTTAAAAGAAATTTGATTTCATTTTTTTTAGCAAAATCAACCGTTAAACCATCAAAAGGCAAGACTTTCACTTTTTGATGGTATTTTAAAAAATATTCTTGAATCCACAGAATTCTCTGGTCTAAGGAAAACATTGTTTGTTTTGAAGAGTTTATACCAACACCTATGATAATTTCATCAAATAATTGCAAACCTCTTTCAATAATTTCGATATGTCCTAAGGTAATAGGATCGAAAGTTCCCGGAAATAATGCTCTTTTCATTCAATAGTGCTTTTTAAGGTTTACAAAATTACGTAATATTTTGAAGAAAAGGTATTTTTTTAAGACATATTACATATCTAAAATTGCCATTGTTAATCTACTCACACACACTAATTTTCCATTTTCATTGCTAATTTGAATATCCCAAACATGGGTAGTTCTTCCTAAATGTATGGGAGTGCATTTCCCATAAACAAATCCTTGAGTTTCAGAACGTAAATGATTCGCGTTTATCTCTAATCCAACACATTTTTTTGCCAAACCTTGGTGAGTTACTGCAAGTCCAGAAGCTGTTGAGCCAATAGATTCAGCAAGAACAACTGATGCACCACCATGTAATAATCCAAAAGGTTGTTTGGTTTTTGGAGTAACTGGCATTTTTGCAATCAAATAATTATTTCCAACTTCTGTAAATTCAATTTCTAAAAATTCTAACATACAGCCCTTAGAAAATTGATTGAGTTGTTCAGGTGTTACGTCTGGGAAAATTTTTTCATTCATACTTATTAATAACAATAATTTTTGACACAAAGTTTGAAATTTTTATCACACAAACCAAAAAAAAGCAAGTAGAAAAAAAAAATAGGCTGCCATAATTAAGCAGCCTATTGCACAAGTAAGAGTATTGAATTATTGAATTTTTACTAATTTATGAGTAATCACTTCTTGACCATTGCTTATAACTGCTGTATAAACACCTTTAGTAATATTATTAAAGAAATCTAACTGAATATTGGTAGCACCAGCATTCACGTTATACATTTCATTAAATATCTGTTGACCAATAGCATTATATACAATTAGATTCAAAGATTGTTCTTTATCGGAAGTTAAAGTCAAGTTCATGAGATCTTGTGTTGGGTTAGGGTAGAAGACTACACCGAATTGGAAATTTTTAGATAAAATAGCTTCTGCAATATTTGAATATTTATAAGCACCATTAAAATCAATTTGTTTTAAACGATAGTAATACTTAATATTGGCTTCTACTTTATCATCATCGTAAGTATAGTTTACTTGAGTATTAGAATTACCTTGACCGTTTACCCAAGCACCTGGGTGAATTTTAGCAAAATTTTGACCATCTAAACTTCTTTGAATTTCAAAACCTGCATTATTCACTTCCGATAAAGTATTCCAATAAAGCTTGATTAACTGATTATTATTATCAGGAACAGCTACTAAAGGAAGCATTTCTACTGGGAAAGGTTTATCATCATCAACAGAAACAGCAAATTCAGAAAAACCTGATTGATCATCTCTAATAACTAACGCAGTTGCCATAGGATTTAAAGTAGAAGCGGGATTACAAGTACCATAAACATTCCACACCATAGAATTTGTAGCAGCTTTTTGGACAGTGGCGGAAGCGTTTCCTGTGTATTGCGTATAATCTAAAGTCGCATAGGTTGCAGTGTAGTTACGAGGGTGAGTTCTAACGTGATAAGCAGTAGTACCAGTATTATTATCAGGCAAAACAATCCATCTACCATTACCAATCCAAGCATCATAACCGTCATTACCACATTCAGCTATACTTTGAGGTACGCCTGTATGAGCAGGTCTAAAATAAACTGTTAGAAAAGAACCATAATCACTAGCATCTCCTTGAAAGTCAAGACCAATCTGGTTCATTTCTTTTTCTGTTGCAGGGTTTGCTCTTAACCCACCTACGGGATATTCTACTAAGGCAGCTGCAAGAGGATTAGATCTTCGTAAAATTCCCGCAATATATCTATCAGAATAAGTAACATTCGGATCTGTACCCGTTATAGCGTTCCATACTTCTACATAATTACCTCCATTAGCAGAAGGATTGAATGGATAGTCATCAGTAGTAGGTAGGTCGGTAATAATGATACCACTATCAAATTGGAGTTGGTTTCTTACAATCATGTTGGAAATAGTACTTCCTGTTGCTAATTGTAAGCCATTATTACCTGTAGCAGTATTTTGAATATAGACCCTGTAAAAATCATCATCAGCATTGGCATTCGTGGTTCTCGTAAATACTTGATTAACGGCGCCATTAAAAAACACGCTGCTACCAAAATTCGCATATAAAGTAGCATCATTGGTATAATCTCCAGCTATGTATAAACCAGAACCATTGTTTAGATAAACTTCAGAGCCATTCGAATTAACGAAATGCCCTTCTAAACCTGCTCCTCCATAACGGCACCAAAAGTTTCCATTATTTTGAATTTCGCCTTGAAAAGCCCCATTATCACGAGACAACACATTACCATAAACATGCACCTGAGCACCAGGCTGAACTTGAACTAATGCTCCGTTATTCGTAAATAACTGAGCATTTGCTAAATTTGTTAATAATATACCAGCAAGAAAAGTTTTGAGTACAGTTTTTCTCATATATTTAAAAATTTTATGAAGCAAAAATAACTTATAATTTTTCAAAATGCAAATTTTTTTCGATTTTTTTTCATCACTATATTTTTAGTAATATTAAACGCATTTTTTTGAATAGTTTATAAAAAATGCTATAAATAAAAGATTAATCTGTAAAATCCCATGCTACCCCAAAATTCAAACTTCTGTTAACCATGGGATGATAATAGGTAGTATAATATCCTGGATACAAAATTCCATCCCATAAATTATTGAATCTTAAAAATATAGCCGCTTTTTTGAATTTTGCTGAGCCGTAAATATCACTTACTAAAGCCGCTTTTTGTGTTACACCTAAGTAGGGATACCAAAAAAATGCTGCATGTTCAAATAAATAAGCTTGGGATTGGGAAATCCATTTATTTCTCAATTCAAAATTTAATTCAATTTGATTTTTGAAATGTAACTTTTTGTATCCCAAATTAATAGAAGCTATATTACTGGGCACTCTATCCGATAAACCTAATATTTTTTGAGAACTAATAAATCCAGTGTATTGAGCAACAAAATAGTAACTTTTCCATAGATAACGTGCTTTAAAATCGCTTCCAAAATTTATCCACATATTAGGATTTTGCACTAATTTTGTTTGTGAATTAAAATAAATAGCATTAAAAATTTGATGATAAAAAATTTTTCCTTCCAATAGCCAATTCTTTTTTGCTAAGCTTGTTTCTAAAAAAAATGACTGCTTTTGAAGATTTTTTAAATCTTCTTTTCGTTCAAAGTACTGAAAACTAGAATATTGGTCTCTTAATGACGGATTTTGATTTTGGAAATCTATACAAAAACTTAATTTCCAATTTTTTAGACTATCTTGATTTTGATAGGTTACTTTGGCATAATGTTCATTAGATAAAGAAAAAATATCACTACTTTGAAGCCATTGGCGGGATTCTATGTAAATATTAGACCACTGAAAGTGCGTAAGATTTTCTAATTGAAAGTTTCTCTGCTGCTGAACAATTAATTGACCTTTGTATTGATTTTGAAGAGCTTTAATACCCAAATGATTTTGGAAAGACTTACTTTTTAAAATAAGACCCAACTTGCCAAAATATTTTTCTAATTCATATTCCTGAAACAAACTATTGAGGGCATGAAATCCAAAGGGATTGTGAAAAATACTTCTTGAAATCAAAGCACTATCCACTTGCATATCTTGCATCGTCCATTTATACCATTGATAACCACATTGAGCTTGTAAAGCAAAGTAAAGGTTAGTGGTATCTGGGTTTAAAAGGTAAGAATATTGGGAAAACAAAGACTTTTCTTTGCGTATCCAAGCGGCATCACGTAATAAGATAGGTTGAGCATTTTGGTTAAAAGAAGTTTCGTAGGTGTAAGAACCATCTTGAAAAGTACCGCCATTCAGGTTATCTTTTAAATCATGGAGCATAGTCGCTAAACTCCAAAAATGCCTTTGATTTCTACTTAAAAAATGGGTAGTCAAATGGATATTCCAATGGTCTGTAACATTATTCAAATAAGCACCCACGGAAGTCCTTCTTTGAGATTTTATGGTTATGTTCCAAAATGGATTGATATTTCGAGAAAGTATTAAACCTAAATTTTGGGTCTTAAAACCACTTTGATTGAACTTCGCACGTATAAAAGAAGTTCGAGTATTTATAAATAAAGATTGTTTTTCTATGTCCCAAAAATACAGTTGATTTTGTTGTAAAAAGGGATCATTATTATAATGAATTGGAAGGCTATTTTGATAAATTTCATGAGGTTTGCCGACCTGACCTAGACTTCTCACATAATCATAAAGCATAATATCAGCATTATCCCAAAAAATGAGTTCTGATGAATTAAACTTAAAAGAATCAGCTGAAAAATTATGAAAATCAATATTTTGTTGATTAAATTGAATTACTTGGGGGTTAATAGAATCGGGTTTTTCTTGTGCTTTTAGTAGCTTAAAAAACAAAAAAAGACAGAAAAAAGAACAAAGTTTTAGGTAAGCGTGAGGGATGCGAAGGGCTTGGCACTGCCTTTTGACTGAAAGGAAAAAGGATTGCTGAAACGAAGTGAAACCCGAAGCACCCCGACCCGAATGCTTTGCATGAGGGGCACGCCCATATTTTTCTCTATATTTTAATTCTACTGTCTTCATGGTGTGGTTTAAAATGGTGCTAATTTCTTTTGAAGGTTGTATTTTTGTGTAAGAAATAATTTTCGTTGAGTATTCGGGACATAAAGCTTCTCTAATTCAATATGAAACATGGGTTCATCAAAACTAAAATTTAACGTCTTGATTTTCTTAAAATGTTGTATTTTATTCAAAGGAAATTCTAATAGCATTTCCGATATTTTTTCTTGAATCACTTGTGTACTAACGTTATCAGGATTTTCGTTGCCTTTTTTGAGTAAATACAAATGATTTTTTAGTTCGTAGTTATCTGGAAAGTACTTGAAAAATAGTTGGTCTTGGTAATGAAAAAAAATCATCCACTGTTGATTACCAATAAAATAAGCAATTTGGCATTCCTCTTCATCAGTAGAAAAAAGACTTTTTGCATGAGGGTCAAACCAAATGGGCTTTTGAAAAGAGGTTTGTTGAATTTGTTGGTTCAAAGAGTCAATCATTATGCTCCAATAATTCAATTTCATTGCTGAATATTCAGGATTAGTAGTCTCTTTTACCATTAAGTTTTGTAACATTTTTTTTCTTACCACTAAGTTTTGATAAGTTTCAGAATTTTGGAAATATTGTTGTAATGATTTTTGTTTAATTTTTTTCCATAACCAATGACAGTAATAAGCTGTATGTAAATGTTGAATTTGACTTTTTCTAAAATAAGCTTCTAAATAAGTTTCAGATGCTTCAAATAAACCATTTTGAATTTCAAAAAATAATTCTTCATCATGATGAGGGTACTGTAAAGTAAATTCTAAAAATTTGATGTAAGATTTCCATATAGAAAGTACTTCTTTGAGTACAGCATAATTTTGTTTTTGGTGGTAAATTTGGAGCCAAGTTTGAATAATTTTACGGTAAATTTTTAAGGTTTTGATTTGTAAATCATGGTGGTATTTGGAATTATCCAAAGCTAATTGATAAAAATACAGGCTTTTTTCAAATTCTTTTTTTTGAAAATATAACCTTCCTAAAAGTTCATCTACACTTAATGTTTCAATATGAAAACGACCTAAAAATTTATGAAATTTATGGTGAACAGGTAGTAATAATTCTTCAGCTTTGACCCATTGTGCTTTTTTGAGATAAAGTTCTGCTAAGTCTTTGGAAATCAAATATTTTATAAATAATGTATCGGAACATAATATAATTGCACTTTTGTATTGGGCTTCGGCATTTTCTAATAAACCTAAATCTGACCAAGTTTTACCAATGTTCCAATAAAATTGAATTTTTTGAAAAGGAGTAATTTTAGGGTGTTGTAATCCAAGTTGTAGGGCATCAATAGCTTCTTGGTAGGCTTGAGCTTGTTTTGCCATCCATGCTTTAATTTCAAAATATTTTAATGAAAAAGACTCAATGGAAAGGTCTTTAACTTTCTTATAATAATTTTGAAAATAATATTCAGCACTATCAGATTTGCCAAAATGCAAGTAACATTCAGTAAGTTTTAAATAAAGAGTTGAATCTCTATATTTTTCTTTGAGTAATAAAATGAAATAATCTTTTGCATTCCAATAGTCCATATTTTCATAGGCAATATTGGCTAATTTGACTAAATAATCTTTAGTGTTTTCAGCATAATGGTACAAAAAATGATAAGAAGCGTAAGCATCTTCCCAATTTCCCAAATTTTCAGACCAAGTAGCAATGTTTTGATGCAGTTTTAATAAGTAGGATTGGTCTTTAGTTTCACAATTTTGATAAATTTTGATACTTTTCTTAAGTAAGTTGTAAGCGGAAAAAAAATCACCATTTAAAAAATTTAATAAAGAAGCATTTTCTAATACTTGACAATAATGAACATTAAGATTTCCTAATTTTTCAGCTCCCCATTCCCCTGCATAATGAATCCATTTTTGAGCTTGAGGGTTTTGTTTTTTTTCTATTAAGATTTTAGAATAATGTAAAGCTTTATAAGTTGCAGATTTCCAATATTTTTGATTAGCAAAACCAAAAATAGCATCTTCAATCATTAAATGAGCGTTTTTAAAATCTTTGTCCAAAAGGTTTATTCCTTGTTCCCATTGACGAAAATAATAAGCTGTATCTACTTGTGCATAAGTAAATGGGGAAATTAAAAATAAAGCTAAAATTAAAAATTTAATCTTCCGTTGCAAAAACATTCATTCGATTGCTATAAAAGTTGAGTAACAAGAAATATAGAGTAGAAAAAGAAAGTAAAGAAGAACCTCCGTAGGAGAAAAAAGGGAGAGGAATTCCAATAACGGGCATAAGCCCGATAGTCATACCTACATTAACCATAATATGAAAAAAGAAAATAGAAGCAGCGGAATATCCATAAATACGAGCAAATTTGGTTTTGGAGTTTTCCGCCATAAAAATTAGTCGGTATAAAAATGCTAAGAAAGCAAGTAACAATAAAGAGCTTCCAACCCAGCCTAATTCTTCTCCCACTGTGCAAAAAATGAAATCTGTATCTTGTTCAGGGACAAAATCATATTTGGTTTGAGTACCTTTTAAATAACCTTTACCCCAAAAACTACCAGAACCAATGGCAATTTTGGATTGTGTAATATTCCAACCAATTCCTTTAGGATCAATTTCAGGGTCTAAAAAAGCCATAACTCTTGCTTGTTGATGCGGTTTTAAATAAGAAAATACGACATAATCCACAAAAAAAGCATAAAAACTAAATCCTAATGCCATTACAAAATGCAAAGCAAAAGCTTGTTTTCTAAAAATAAAATAAAAAGAAAGTAACATTAGAGCCCAAACACTAGCAACAGCTATTGTGGGTCCATAGATAAGTGATAGTAAAGAAACTGTAATAAAAATAATGGCTAAAACTAAATAAAACAAAGATAAACCTTCACGAATAAACATTAACCCCAAAGCTAAAAATACCATTGCTGTACCTGTATCTTTTTGAAGTAAAATAAGAGTAATAGGTATCAAAACTACTAGAGCAACTTTGGCTCTATCAAAAATTTTATCCAAAGAAAAGTTGGGTTTAGACATTACTTTGGCTAATGATAAACAAACAGCTATTTTAGAAAACTCAGAGGGTTGTATTTGAAAACCTCCTATTTTAATCCATGATAAGGAACCATTAATCGTAGAACCAAACAGCAAAACCAATATTAGCATTGAGACTGATAAACCATAAATTCCATAAGTAACAAATTCAATGAAACGAGGATCTAAGTATAAAATAGCTAATCCCAATAAAAGGGTTACAACAATAAATAAAAATTGTTTCCCAAAGTTACGAGTTAAATCAAATATTTCTGGATTACCTGAACCAGAAGATGAAGAATAAATATTTAACCAGCCTGCTAAAATAAATATCAAATAAAGGATAAAAGAAATCCAATCAATTTTAATGGACTGCCTGTTCACAACGCAAAATTAAGAATTTTTGTATTTGAAATTTATTTGATAAACTAGCAGTTTTATTTGATACCTATTGATTAGGGTTAGAAGTTTCGGTTTTCTTTTTTGCAAATTGATAACCTAAACTTATTGCAGGTGTAATGCCTAATCTATCGTGCCATTGAGCCGCTAAATCAAAAATAATGTTTTGCCAAAAAACACCAACTCCAAATGAAGAAGTAATAAAATAATTATTGGGTGCTGGTAAACGATTAGAGCTTATGACGCTTCCTGTTCTAAAAATTAAATAATCCACTGGTTGATATTCTAGTGCTCCTCCAAAACTCACGGGAAATAAATGACTTTTTTTCCACTCTGTTAAAATTTTTACTTTTTTAGAAGGTTGATATTTTAGTCCTATAGCAATTTCTGTGGGTAATTTATCTTCCAAAATTTCTGCTTGATTTGCATTCATTACTTTAAATGCAATATTTACTTTTTTTGATATTACAGCATTTCCACCTATATCTACTAAAAGACTGTTCCAATTACCATAGTTAGGAATACTCGTATTGGCATAATTTAAACGAATTCCTAGATGTATGATTTTTAAAAGGTGATAAGCATAATTTAAGCCTATCAAATTAGTTTTATAAAATTCCCAGCCAAATGATGAAAAGGAAATACCTGTATAATGTTGATTCTTTATAGGATATACACCAGCTAAAGCCAAATATTGAAGTTCTGACATGTTATATTTCCTTTCAAAATAAGTACTAATTTCAGGATTTTCCACACCCCCAATATTAGCGGGATTACTGAATAAGCCCCATATATCAGAAGATAAAGCCGTATTACAACCATTTAAACCTAAGGTTCTTGCTCCTGCTAAACGTTCTAATTGAGCAAAGGCTAAATTGGATGTATTGAATAAAAACCCACTGATGAATAGCAATATAAAAATACGCATAAAAATTGCATGCAATTTAAAAATTTTCTTTATAAAAACACACAAAGGTTACTCTTTAAGTAACCTTTGTTATATCCAATAAGCGATTTAATCCAAAGGATTATTGTTTTATTATTTTACCTGTAAAAACTTCATTAAAATGATTATTAGCCTTGTAAATCAAAGTACCTTGAGGCAACTGGGATATATCAAGAGCTTGATTTGCTTCATAATTATGAATTTGCATTAATAATTTTCCTGTTAAATCATAAATTTCTAAATTTACAGATTGGCTAAATCTAACCGTTTGATTAGTGGGATTAGGGAAAACAAAGAAAGAAGAAATATTAGACGGATTTTGTGAAGATGTAGTTTGAGGATGAACAGCCGAATATCGAACTGCATTAGGACTGGTGGCGGTTAGGTTAGGATAATAGAAAGCTACAGCAGGAACTCCTAATCCTTGTATATAAATAAGATAATCATAAAATTCAGTTTTTTGTCCTTGGGTTACGCCAAACTGTTGTAAAAGCAAAGGATTAGCTGGAGCACCATTCAAAAATATACTATCCACTCTTGAATAGTTTCTTTTAATTAAAAGCGCATCATAATTATTACTGGATCCGGGATATTTTAAAGAACCGTAGCCTACTACCTCTGAAGAATCAATAATGTATTGTTTAAGCTCACCATCTTGGTTAAAAATACCAAAATTGGTTACGTGTAATCTGTATGGTATTATAGCAACTTCGTTGGCTATCCATTTGCTTCCCATGGTCATAGGGAACTGCAAGGTCTTATAATTGTTATATACTACATAAGATTTAGGGAAATACAAGTAGCTACCATTTCCTCCCATACTGCTAATATCAAAGTAGTTACTATCTGTTCTAAAACCTAATATACTAAAACTACTAGCG
This sequence comes from uncultured Bacteroidia bacterium, assembly GCA_964493765.1. Taxonomy (GTDB): domain Bacteria; phylum Bacteroidota; class Bacteroidia; order J057; family CALLMJ01; genus CALLMJ01. The sequence goes on from CAZBPK010000193.1 coordinate 16,844, forward strand.
TCTTGAAGGTAATATTCTCTACTGTTTTGTAGGGTAAAACTTCCCATACTGGGGTTATAAGTATCCATACCTGTAGCATTAGAATAATAGCCATCAAAAATGATGGGTTGTTCTAACGAAAATATCCCATTTCCACCCATCATATTAGAATAATCCCAAGATTGATTTGCACCCTGAGTGGGGCTAGGATAGCTTGGGTTGGTGGAATTTACCATTACACCGATAGTATCCGGAGACACTGGAACTACACAATCATTACTGTTAATAGTAATTTGAGCTTTGATTGAATAAGAAAACAAAACTAAGCCTAATAAAATAATCTTTTTCATGAATATAAATTATTATGTATTAAAAATATTATTACAAATCTATGAAATTATAAAATACTAAATTTGCAATTATAAAAAAATTTATGAATAAATTTTGCAATGCAGGTCTTGTGGAATTATTATCTAATATCATAGAATTATCACCGGATGTGATTACGGTTCTAGATAAAGACGGAAATATTATTTATAAATCCCGTTCCATTGAACAAATTCATGGTTATACAGAGGAAGAACTATTAAATAAAAATACTTTTGATTTTATGCATCCAGAGGATAAACAAAAAATGCTGGATACAATGGATTATATCATTAAACATCCTAATGAGAAGGTTTATGTTCAATTTCGATATAGAAATAAAGATGGCAGTTATACATGGATGGAATCTACCTCTAATAATCAGATAGATAATCCTTTAATTAATGGTGTGATAATAGTTTCTCGTGATATATCGGAAAGAAAAAATCAGGAGCTAGCGATACAAAAAAGTAAAGAAGAACTTCAAAAAATATTAGAATCTTTTCCTGATTATTATTTGATATTTGATAAAAATGGAGTAATAATAGAAGCTAATCCTAAGTTTGCAATTAAAGGGTTTATTCCCATTATAAACAAAAGTTTAAAAGATTGCATTCCGATTCTGGATTATCAAAAAATCAAAAATGAGTACAAAAAACATTATATTGAAAATGCAGTTTTTACTTTTGAAATTGATTATCTGAGTCAAAGACTAGAAATAAAAATAGTTCCTTTTAAGGAAAATCAAGTAATTTGTATTATCAATGATATAACTGACAAATATAGGTTTATTAAAGAAATTGAAGCCTCTGAGGCAAGGTATAAATCTTTATTCTTTAACGCACCCAATGGTATTGCTCAATTAACCCAAAATTTTATTTTTCAAAAAGTAAATCCTGCTTTATGTAAATTGTTAGGTTATGATGAAGAAGATTTAATAGGGCAAAGTCTGTTTGATTTTTTGCAAGAGAATAAAGATGAAGTTTTTATACAGTTTATTAATCAATTTTTGAGTTCTCATGATCCTTTTGAGATGGATTTACCTTTTTTAAGTTCAAAAAAAGAAATCATTTATATAAATCTAAAAATTAATACTGTATCCAATTCTTTGGGGGTTACTCAATATTTATTAGCTTATTTTGTTGATGTAACCGCCATAAAACAAAATCAGAAACTAATGGAGGGAGCATTAAAAGAAAAAGAAAGTTTAATTAAGGAAATTCATCATAGAGTAAAAAACAATTTACAAGTCATTTCGTCTTTATTGAGTTTGCAGATGAGCCACATAAAGAGCAAAGAAACTTTTGAAACCTTCAAAATAACCCAAAGCCGTGTTCATTCTATTGCTTTGTTACATGATCAATTGTACAAGTCCAATAGTTTGAATCAAGTGATTATGTCTGATTATATTCAAATTTTGACCAAAAACCTTATTCAGACATATAACAAACCCATAAATTCCATAAAAGTAGATTTTCAATTAGAGCATTTTATTTTGGATATTGAACAAGCCTCACCTATTGCTATTATAATGAATGAATTGATTTCTAATTCATTAAAACATGCAAAACAAGATTGGAATGATTTATTGGAAATAAAAATTCAATATCAAATTTATGAAGGAAAACAATTTTTAAGATTCCAAGATAACGGAATAGGTTTACCTGAAAATTTTGATATTAAAAAAGTTAGAACTTTAGGTTTAAGTTTAGTCAATATTTTAACCAAACAAATTAATGGAAAATTAGATTGGTATAATGAAAATGGTGCTAATTTTGAACTCGTTTTTTAAATAATATATGATTATTTTCAAATTTGGTGGCGCATCTGTCAAAAATGCAGATAGTGTTATTAATGTAACTCAAATTCTCAAAAAATTTTATCATCAACATGAAATTGTGGTTGTAATTTCTGCAATGGATAAAACCACAAATGCTTTGGAAGACTTAGCTAAATTTGCTACTCAAAACTTAAAAGAAGATACATGGAATCAATTTAAAAAAATTCAAGATTTTCATTATCAAATTATTGATGATTTATTCAAAAATCAATCTGAAGAAATCAAAAAAGAAATTGAACCCTTTTTTGTTGAATTAGAAGCCATTACAAAAGGAATTTTGTTGTTAGGAGATTATCCTAATAGAGTTTGGGATAAAGTAATGGCTTTTGGAGAATTATTATCCACCAAAATTATAGCTTCTTATTTATCTTTTATTGGAATTGAAAATCAATGGAAAGATGCTAGAAATTTTATCATAACAGACCATCAATATAGGCAAGCGGATATTATTGGGTCATTAACCAATCAAAAAGTAAAAGAAAATTTTCAAAATGTAAAAAAAGGCTTTTTGACCATCACCCAAGGATATATTGGTTCTACTCCCGAAGGAATTACTACAACTTTAGGTAGAGAAGGTTCTGATTATACAGCCTCTATTTTAGGTGCAATTCTGAACGCTGAAAAGGTAGTAGTTTGGAAAGATGTTGCAGGTATTATGAGTGGAGACCCCAAAAAATTTCCCGATGCTCAAAAAATTGATTATCTTAGCTATGAACAAGCTATTGAAATGACTTTTTACGGTGCAACCGTTATTCACCCTAAAACCATTAAACCCTTAAAAAATGCTAATATACCCTTAGAAGTAAAATGTTTTTTAGATACTGATGCAAATGGTACTTGGATTGGTATTCCTGGGCATTCTAATCAAAATACCTCTATTAGAATTATCAAAAAGAATGTAACAGTTTTTACTATTCAACCTAAAGATTTTTCTTTTATGGATGAAACCTGGACATCTACTGTCTATAATTATGCTACTAAAGCTGGTGTGAAAGTATTACTGGTTCAATCTTCTGCAATTTCTTTGCAATTATGTTTAGAGTTTCACAATACAAGAAACAAAGAATTTCAAAATTTATTAACAGAAGAATTCTGGGTAAATGTTCACAATGATTTGTATTTGCATTCTTTATTAAATTGTCATCAACCTTTTTGTTTTGAAGATACAATTATTATGGGTCAAAAGATAGGAAAAAACTATCATTGGGTTGGCGAAAATGAAAATTTGTAAAAAAAATTTACACAAGTTGTTGTTTTTGTGAAATAGTGATTTATTTTTGCAGTTTAGAAATATTGTAAGTAATGAAAAAAATATTAAGCGTATTATTTCTAGGTTTTGGCTTATATATACAATCACAAGCACAAGGTTTTGATGTAACCAAATCTGTTGCAGATCCTTTTACCTTCATTTTTAATGATGGATCGAATACTGTTCAGGGGTATATTTATGCTACATTAGAAAAAAGTACCAAATGCTGTGGTAATGATGCCGTATATTTAGAAATTAAAATTGACCCCAACGGTTCTACTATTGCTGCAAAAGCTTTAACCGGAAAAAATGAATGTTACAAAAAATCTATTGTTGATATTGTTAAGCACATCAAATGGAATACTAGCAACGTTAAATCTCCTAAATCTGTTTATTTAGAAGTTAAACCTATTCTTGCTTGTGCTAATCAACCTGATGACAATAAATATGTTGAAGTACCAGCTCCTAAAGGTGGTAATCAAGTGGTTGTAAATAACAATAACTCTAATAATAATGTTGTTGCCAATAACAATCAAAACGAAAGCAAGAACAATGTTCAAACTGTTAATGATAGTTTAGCTCAACCCCTGCCTAAACCAAAATACGTTAGTGCTGGTGATAGAAAGCCTGATGAATCTCACTTAAAATCTAAATTAGACGCTCCAGGTCCTTCTGCTGTTATTCCTTCTTACAAACAAGGTGAAACCGCTATGGCAATTTATTTTAAATCCTCTTTAAGAAAATCCGGCATTTGTGGTTTAGCTCATGTTTTAGCTGAAATTTCAGTGGCTAAAGATGGTACTGTTAAAGGTTATAGAATATTCAACACAAACTCAGAAAAAGTAGCTAACGTTGTAGGTCCTATTATTATGGGGCTTCAATATAATTCTTTACCGATGGACCAAATCACTTATTTTGAGTTCAAAACCGATATTGATTGTACGGAAAATGCTCCTAAAGTAGATTTAACTCAAATTCCTAGTTTCTTAAAAACTGAATAACTTTTTACAAAGTTTATATAATTACAAGGCTGCTTTTAAAAGTAGCCTTATCTTTTTTATAGTTTTCTTTTTAATCAATATAATCAAATGCAAGAATTTTGGATTTACCTCAAATTAGGTTTTGAACACCTTTTAGACATAAATGCACCAGACCATATCCTATTTATTTTAATGTTAGCTTTACCCTATTCACTCATCCATTGGAAAAAACTTTTTTGGTTAGCTACAGCATTTACATTAGGTCATTCACTTACTTTGGCTATTGCAATTTATAATCACCCAAATTCTCATTTTATTGCTTGGATTGAATTTTTGATAGCCTTTTCTATCGCTTTAACTGCAGTTTTCAATTTACTTCAAATGGAACTGAAAAAAAGTCTTTACTTTCTGGTATTGACTTTTGGATTTATTCATGGATATGGATTTTCTGGTCTTTTAAAAAGCCTTTTAGAAAATACAAACTTTATGGTTTGGAATACTTTATTTCCTTTTAATTTAGGCTTAGAAATAGCACAAATTCTATGGATCACCACCATCTTATTGATTAACACTTTCATACCCTACCTTTTTAAAGTCAGAAAAATTATTTATATTTTAACCTTAATCGTTAGTTCTGTATGGGCTTTTGAAAGAATACCTTTTTAATTGATATTTTTTTTAGGGCGTGTCCCTTGCTATTCGCTGCGGGTCGGGCTTGCTTCGGGCTTCGCTGTTCGCTTCGGCAATCCTTTTTCCACTTTTTTCAAAAGCGTCAAAAGGCAGTGCCACTTCGTGCCCTCCGCTTCCCTCACGCTTACCAAACAATAGGTATTGCCCATAACTGCTTTTCAAATGAATTTTCCAAGGGATCTATTTATATAAGAATTTTTTGCAAATTTGCATCATGAAAAATGAACTATATTTCTACAATACTTATACACGCCAAAAAGAATTATTTCAACCTTTAAATCCTCCTTTTGTAGGTCTTTATGTATGTGGTCCAACTGTTTATGGAGAACCCCATCTGGGTCATGCACGTTCAGCAATTTGTTTCGATATCCTTTATAGATACTTAAAACATTTAGGTTACAAAGTTAGATACGTAAGGAACATAACCGATGTTGGGCATTTAGAAAATGATGCTGATGAAGGTGAAGATAAAATTGCAAAAAAAGCTCGTTTAGAACAATTGGAACCCATGGAAATCGCCCAGTTTTATACCGATGCTTACCATTTTGCGATGGATAAACTCCAAGTTTTAAGACCTTCCATTGAACCCAGAGCAACAGGTCATATTCTTGAACAAATTCAAATGATTCAAAAAATTCAACAAAATGGTTTTGCTTATGAAGTAAATGGTTCTGTTTATTTTGATATTCAAGCTTATAGAAAAAAATATCGCTATGGTGAACTTTCAGGGCGTTTAGATAGTGAAGAAAATTTAGCGATTTATCGTGAATTAGAAGGCGTTCATGAAAAAAAACACCCTGAAGATTTTGCATTATGGAAAAAAGCCAATCCAGAACACATTATGCGTTGGAATTCCCCTTGGGGCGAAGGATTTCCCGGTTGGCATATTGAATGTTCTGCAATGTCCACCAAATATTTAGGCTCTCCCTTTGACATTCACGGTGGAGGCTTAGACCTAATTTTCCCCCATCATGAAGCTGAAATAGCTCAAACCAACGCTTGTGAATGTTTAGAAAATCCCTTAAATCAAGCCAAATATTGGCTTCACTGCAATATGATTACTGTAAATGGAAAAAAAATGGGGAAATCATTAGGAAACTTTATTACCCTAAACCAATTTTTTTCGGGTAATCATTCTATGCTCACTCAATCCTATTCTCCATCTACCATTCGCTTTTTTATTTTACAAGCTCATTACAGAAGTACCTTAGATTTTTCTAATGAAGCTTTACAAGCCGCCGAAAAAGCGCTAACAAGATTATTGCAAGGAATACAAAAATTGGATACCCTCAAGTATGCAGGAAAATCTTCCTTTACAGCTCAAGAAATTGAAAACCAACTATATAAAGCAATGAATGATGATTTGAATACTGCTAAAGTTATTGCAGAACTTTTTCAAGTCATAGATAAAATTCATGCAGTAGATTTAAAACAAGAAACTTTAACCCAGTCAGAAGCTTTAGTTATCAAAGAACTATTAAAAAATTGGTTAGAAAATATTTTGGGAATTGTTCCTGAAAATCGTTCTAATGAACAATTAGATGAAATTATGCAAATTTTAATTGAGTTACGAAATGAAGCTCGTACTCAAAAAAATTATGCACTCTCTGATATTATCCGCGATAAACTTCAAGCAGTTCAAATTACTTTAAGAGATTTACCCGAAGGAACTATTTGGGTAAATGGAAAAATTTAATTCATGGAAAAAAAAGCTATTGTATTATTTAGTGGTGGTCAAGATTCTACAACTTGTTTGTTTTGGGCATTTAAACAGTTCGATAAAGTCATAGCTATAAGTTTTGATTATGGTCAAAGACATTCTATTGAGTTAGAACAAGCAAAAAAAATTACCCAAATTTTAGAAATTGAACATCATATTTTATCAGCGCCAGCATTAAATGAAATCGGTAAAACCGCTTTAACCGACAACCAAGATATCAAAACTTCTGAAAAAAATCAACTTCCTAATACTTTTGTTCCAGGACGAAATTTGGTTTTTTTGAGCCTTGCAGCTGGTTGGGGATACTTGAATGAAGTGTTTGACATCGTTACTGGTGTTTGCCAAACAGATTATTCTGGTTATCCTGATTGTAGAAACACATTTATACAATCCGCAGAACTTACTTTGCAATTAGCTTTAGACCAATCTAAAATCAAAATTCATACCCCTTTAATGTTTTTAAACAAAGCTCAAATATGGAAAATCGCACAAGATTTAGAGGCTTTAAACTTTGTAATTGAAAATACTCATTCTTGTTATATTGGTGAAAGAACACAAAAACACGCTTGGGGGTATGGTTGTGGAGCATGCCCTGCCTGTGAATTGCGTAAAAAAGGATTTGAAGAAGCCTTTGGTTTTTTATAAAAAGTTATATACTGAAAGACACTTAAAAAAAATGTAATTGGATATTTAAATCTAAAACATTTGAAGAAAACCCATAAACTTTATGTATGACCTTATTATTGTAGGCGGTGGAATTGTTGGTTTAACTGTATTGAAAGAAGCTATTCAAAATTCATTGAAAGTGTTACTGATTGATGCACAAGAAGTGGGTAAAAATACTTCTTATGCAGCTGCAGGTATGTTAGCTCCTATCAATGAATTAGAACATGGCGAAGAAGACTTACTTTTTGCAGGTATTAAAAGTGTTCCGCTTTATTTAGAGTATGAAAAAATTCTGGGTGATATTGGATTGAAACTTAATGGTACAATAGAAGTTGCTTTGACGGCTCAAGATGCTCAATATTTGAAACGAGAATTTGAATACCGTCAAAACTTAGGTTTGAATGTTCAATGGCTTAATCAAAATGAACTTTTAGAAAAAGAACCTTTTTTAAGCCCTAATCTTTTTGGAGGTATATTTTCAGATTCTGAATGGCAAATTGATAATCGGCTTTTATTAAAAAAATTAAAAGCATGGGCTTTAGAACAAGGAGCTGAAATTATTGAATATCAAAAAATTATAGATTGGAGTTTTCATAGAACCCATGTATCGGTATCATCCAAAAATCAAACTTGGGAAACCCAAAATTTGGTTTTTTGTATGGGCTTTGTCCTCGAAGAACTTTTCCCTTTACCTTATGTAGTTTATCCTATAAAAGGACAAATGCTAAGCATAAAGCCTAATGAAAAATTTTTGCAATTAGAACATGTAATACGTTTCAAAACTCGTACTTTAGGAAATGGTTACATTGTACCCAAATCAGATAGAATAATCCTTGGAGCTACTAACGAAGAAATGGGTAATGATAAAAACATTACTGCTGGTGGAATCATGGATATTTTAAGAAAATGTTATGCTGCGGTTCCAGCTATTTACGATTTAGAAATATTGGAAACATGGGTCGGATTAAGACCTTCCTCCCAAGATAGACATCCTTTTATTCTAAAAGCTCATCAAAAAAATATATTTTATATGAATGGTTTTTATAGAAACGGATTTTGCTTATCCCCTTTATTTGCTAAAAATTTTATCAAACTTTTGAAAAACCAAGAAACGGATTTAGAGGTAAAAAATTTTGTGAAGTATTTATAATGTTATTTAGAATTTAGAGGCAAAAGATATTTTTTATAAATTGAATTTACAAATATCGCTACAACAATTCCCATAATCATTCCTACTAATAAATCCGTTAAAAAATGTACACCTAACATAAATCTACTCAAGGTAATCATAACAGAAATAAATATCCAAAAGATTTTTTCCCATTTATTTAAAGAAAAAAGCTGAAAATAAAGAATGACCCAGCCCCAAATATTGGCTGCATGAGAAGAAATAAACCCCATTTGACCTCCGCAATGATTTTCATAAAGCACTAAGAAAGGTTTTAATTCTTCCTGGTGGCAGGGTCTTAATCGTTGAAAAAAAGGCTTAAAAATTCCTGAAGAGATTCTATCAGTTAATAAGATACAAATAGCAAAAGTTAATAGAATAAAAAAAATATATTGAAAAGAGTTTTTACGAACTTTCCAGAGAATGGTCAATCCAAAAACAAACCAAAGGTATTTTTGAGAAAAAAAATGCCAAACAAATTGAGGTTCAATCCAATGATTTTGATGAAAAAAAATTAAAATTTTTTTATCTAAATAGTCAATATAATTCACGGATTTTTTATGCAAAATTGGGAATAATGTAATAAAAGACCAATTTTTTTGTAAAAAGAAATAGATAAGAAAAGAAATTCAGTAATATTCTATTGAAAATGCTATAAAAAAAACAGGTTGAAAATTAATAAAATAAAAAAAAATCGTTGTTACTCCAATAAAAGTTGCTAATTTTGGCAATCTATTTAATAAAACCTGAATGTTAGGAGTTGTTCAAATTAACTTAGAAGACTTATTGTTAGCCTACCAAAAGATGTGTTGGGTTCATTATATGGCTTTAACCTATGAAAATCATCGTGATATATGTAAAATTGTTCATTCAACATCTCGTGGTCATGAAGCCATTCAATTAGCCTTAGCATGGCATTTGAAACCTTATGATTATGTTTATCCTTATTATCGTGATGAAAGTGTTTTATTAGGCATAGGTATGACTCCTTATCAAATGATGCTTCAATTACTTACAAAAAAAGATGATCCTTTTTCTGGGGGTAGAATGTATTATGCACATCCAAGCTTAAGAGATGACGATAAACCCAAAATTCCTTATCAATCCTCTGCAACTGGAATGCAAGCTATTCCCTCAACGGGTGCAGCACATGGTATTAAATATAAAGAAAAACAAAATTTATTTTCTTCTGACCAAGAATTGCCTATAGTCATTTGTTCATTAGGAGATGGTTCTATCACAGAAGGTGAAGTTTCAGAAGCTTTTCAAGAAGCTGTTTTACATCAATTACCAATAATATATGTAGTTCAGGATAATGGATGGTCTATTTCTGCTAAAACTCCTGAATTCACCGCAATGTCTCCTATTGAATTTGCAAAAGGATTTAAGGGTTTAGAAACCCTTTCTATTGATGGTTGGGATTTTATTGAATGTTACGAAACCTTGAGAAAAACTGTAGAAACAGTTCGTAAAGAAAGAAGACCTTTTCTTGTTCATGCAAAAGTTCCTTTATTACATCATCATACATCTGGAGTAAGAAAAGAATGGTATAGAAGCCCCGAAGAACTAGAAAATTTATCTCAGCTATGCCCACGAATCACTTTAAAAAATCAGTTATTAAACATGGGTATTGAAGAATCCATTTTAACAGAAATAGAGAATGAAGCAGAAAAATATATAGCCGAGGAATTCCAAAAAGCAGTTAAAGCGGAAGAACCTCCATTAGAAAGTTTATTTGAGCATGTTTATGCTCCTAGTCCTATTATTGAAGAAAAAGGAGAAAGAACTCCTAAAGAAGGAAAAGAAGTAGTGATGGTAGATGCGGCTTTGCATGCATTAGAAGAATTAATGAAGGTATATCCTGAATTAGTTTTTTATGGACAAGATGTTGGTGGTGAATTAGGCGGGGTTTTTAGAGAAGCTGCTTTATTAGCCAAAAAATTTGGCGATAGTCGTGTTTTTAATACTCCTATTCAAGAAGCCTATATTATAGGAAGTACAGCAGGAATGTCAGCAGTGGGTTGTAAACCGGTTGTAGAGGTACAATTTGCGGATTATATATGGCCAGGTTTAAACCAATTATTTACAGAGCTTAGTCGTTCTTGTTATTTATCCAATGGAAAATGGCCTGTTCAAAGTTTAATTAGAGTACCTATTGGTGCATACGGCGGAGGAGGTCCATTCCATTCTTCAAGTGTAGAGTCTATTTTATGTAATATAAAAGGAATCAAAGTTGTTTATCCTTCCAATGCAGCGGACTTAAAAGGATTATTTAAAGCTGCTTTTTTAGACCCTAACCCAGTGGTTATGCTAGAACATAAAGGTTTATATTGGTCAAAAGTACCCGGAAGTAAAGCTGCAAGAACCATTGAACCCGATGAAAATTATGTTATTCCATTAGGAAAAGGGCGTATATTTTTAGAAGCCTCCCAAGAAGCTATTGATAATGGTGAAAGTTGTTTGGTGGTTACTTATGGTATGGGCGTTCATTGGGCTTTAAATGCAGCTCAAAAATTTAATCAACAAGTAGAAATATTAGATTTAAGAACCTTAATGCCAATAGATTGGGAACTAATCAGCCAAAGAGTAAAAATTCATAATAAAGTTTTGGTAATTACTGAAGAACCAACAGTCAATACTTATGCTGAAGCTTTAGCAGGAAGAATTGGAAGAGAGTTTTTCAAATTATTAGATGCTCCTGTAAAAGTTATTGGTAGTGAAAATGTACCAGCTATTCCTGTAAATACTCAATTAGAAGCTTTTATGCTACCCAATGCAGAAAAAGTTGCTAACGCAATTCAAGAAATTTTAGATTTTTAATTCAATACAAATTATATGAAAAATATACTTTTTTTCTTATTGGCTTTGAGTTTCATCAGTTGCTCAAACCAAAACACACCTGATAAGGTTGTGCTTACTTTCCATGATGCGATTGGTCGTACAGACTTAGTAAAAGCAAAAACTGTAGCTGCTCCTGAAACTATAAAGTTTTTGGAATCTATGGAGAATATTATGAACCAGTTACTAAGTGATGAAGAAAGCAAAAAAAAATTTGAAGAAAGTAATGCAAAAAAAATTAAAGAATTTGAAGAAAATGCTCCTTATTCTTGTTCTTGCAAAGAAGATGGATCTGAAAACAAAAGAATTTGTGAAGTAAAAGACAAAAACGGAAAAGTAACCATGGATAACATCAAAGTAGAAAAAGTAGATGATAAATGGTTAGTGAAAGTTAGTTTATTTAAAGAATAAGTAAATCAAATTTTTTTTATTTTTGGCATCATAATTGAACAAAATTTTAAACACAAAAAGATATGAATATAATAAAACTAAATTTCGTTGCAACTTTAATGCTCTTTATATTTTCCAACAAAATATTGGCTCAAAATCCTATGAGACATAATCGTGGATTAATGGTTCAAAAAAGATTAATGGAAACTACTGATGTACCTCAATTAGTAAAAGATACTCAACAAAGAATGTTTCCTGGAACTAATGTAGAAAAGTGGTTCACTGTTGGTGAAAAAAAATCTAGTCAAAATCCAGATAAAAATATTGAAGGTAAAGGAAATCCCATGGTTTATATTGCTCAGTTTAAAAATATTGATGGATTTCATACGCATTGTAGAATTACAGAAACAGGAGATGTTCGTGGTTATATGACCCGTTTAGAAGGAGAAAAAGGTTTGCCTGCTAATATCAAAGAAGCTATTCAAAAACGATTCCCTGAATATAAAATTCAAGCTTCTCAAAAAATTTACTATGCAAAAAATAATCAGTCTGCATATCGTATTTCTTTAAATAAAAACTCTACCCATATAATCACATTTGTTGATGATAATGGCAATGAACTTAAAGAGGATAATATGGAACCAGGTTTAAAAGAAAATATTATTCAAGTTCCAGAAAAAGAATAATTTTTTTCTATAGTTTTATAAAAATATCTAGGCACTGAATTTGGCAATAATAATTTGAAAGCCAAATTTAGTGCCTTTTTTTTTGTCAGCATTAAAAACTTAAATTCATATTGACTCTAAGTCCATAATTATATTGATATTTAGAAATTCGTTCAGGGGTAGTAGGATTTTTATAATTTAAACGCCAAATAAAATCTAAACGTAATACTTTAACAATATTTTCTATGCCTACTCCAATTTCCATATAAGGTTTTATATCAGGCGCTTTAATGACTTGGTCTGTAGTATTATTGATGAAAGTATTTTGTGGTGTTAAAGAACCATAAGCCATTCGGAAAGTCCAAAGTTCTTTCCATTTGAGTCTTCGGATTAAGGGTAATTTACGAATAAAAAAACCTTCTAGGTGATGATCAAAGCCTGCCAAAGCCCATTGGTCAGCGACAAATTCGTAGAAGTACATCAAATTAAATCCGACAGGGTCATAGAGTGTAGAGCGATTCGTCCCCATTAATGAAGCAATAGCTCCGAGACCTATCCCCATAGGATCAAAAGCATACGATTGAGAACCCCGAAATACGTTGAGTAAAGGATAGGGTGCCTGCCCCCAAATTTTCCCAACTCCAATAGTATAATTCATATACCCAAATCGACCTAAAGGCTGATAATCAGTAACCACTATCCCTAATTTTTGATAACGAAAATCACCATTAAAATCATTAGGGGTACCTAAAATTTTTCTTCCTAAATGATTAGGAAAAGCATAACTTCCTTCTAAATATAAAATAGGATATTTAGAACCTGCATACACTTTTTCACCGTTCTTCATTAAAAAATCTTCTTTAATGGAAAACCTTAAAACACCTGAAAGTTCTGTATTTTGAAAAGTTGTTGAAAGTTGATTTTCTGAATTATAATAAGAAAAAGCAAAAGTCCTAGCAGGTTGGAAATAACGA
>CAZBPK010000194.1:0-13695 GCA_964493765.1 uncultured Bacteroidia bacterium
CTTCCATTATATTGTTAATCTTTTCTTCCTTGTATTTTGTTAATTCAATTATAGTTTCTTGATTTTCAGATATTTTACTATTTAATTGTGAAATGTTTCCAACACAAAAGGACAAGGCAATAAGAATCAATTCAATTCCTAAATCAAAACTTTTTTTATTCAATTCTTTTGTGGAAAAACTTTTTAGAGTAATAGCAAGAAATGAAGTAAAAAATGTAAAAACATATTCATTAAGAAATAAATCGTATAAAAACGCTTTCATTTGTTGTTTTTTTTGCAAAGATATTGATAAAGAGATTTATAAATAAAAAAAGCCCAATAAAAATTGGGCTCAAAAATAATTTTAAAAGCGTTTAGTTTTGTTTGTGGGAAAAATTACTTGGTTGTTTTTACAACTTTTTCAGCTTCTTTTTGAACATTATCAGTGATAACTTCAACTTGTTTATTAAAAACATTAGAAAGTTCATTCCACATGTTCAAATTTGCTTTTGTTGTAGCATTCATTTGATTGGTCATTAATTCAGCAATTTTACGATTCGTATCCATCGTTAATTGCAATTGCTCACTCATGTTCTCAATCATTGAGGACATGAATTTTGTGCCTAATTCAGTTTGTTGTTGAAAACTTTTGTTAAACAACTCGGATGAATTTAAAAATGGATTTTTCATGACTGTATGATTTTTTCTTTTAAATTTGATGGTACAAAAATAATATGTAATTATTTAAAAATCAAATTTTTTTGAAATTTTCAAAATTTACTGAAAAATAAATTTTCTCTTAAAAATATAAAAAAAGTTTTTGCAGTTGTGCGTTAGAAAATGCAATTTTGTATCAAAATTTTTAAGAAATGATAAATTTCAATCATCTCACCTTGAGAAAAAAAATTATTTTGCTTACTTTATTCAGTATTTTAACCATAGGTTTTATCGTATTTTATTCTCAGTATCAATTTTTTAATAAAAATATTCTTCAAAAATCTGTTCGAGATCATCAAAAATTGGTATCTATATTAAGCAGTAAAATTAACACAGTTTATCAAATGGATAAAGACCCTAAAGTATATCCTGTTCTTAAATCTTTTAGTATTTATGATGAAGTTTTGGATATTTCTGTTTTTAGGAATGATTTTGAAGTTGCATTTTATAATAAAACCGAACCTAAATTTAACTTTAATCCTTCTCAAAAAGAATCCCGATTAATTATTGATAATTACGCCATTCTTAAAGAAACTTTCAACGTTCAAAATCAAAAAATTGATGTAATGGTGAGAATTTCTTTACAAGATTTGATAAGTCTCCAACAAAATTTTTTAAAGATTGTTTTTTTAGTAATTATTATCCTTCTTGTAATTAGCTTGCCTATTCTATATTTTTTTAATCAAACTGTATCAAAGCCAATTAATGAACTTTCTGAAATTGCAAATCAAATTTCAGAAAACAAAGATTATTCCGTGAAAGTTGAGAGACAAGGCTCTGATGAAATTAGCAAGTTATACCAATCAATTGGAACTATGCTTCAAGAAATCAATCAACAACAACAAACAATTCAAAATATCAATGAAGACTTAGAGAAAAAAATTGAAGATAGAGTAAAACAAATAGAAATTGAAGCTCAAAAATCCAACCTTTTAGCGGAGGAACTTAAAAATAAACAAAGAATTGATGAAGGTATTCTCAAATTTGCTGAAATAATTTCCTCTAACGTTTATAACAATATTGAAAGGTGGGGGGATAATTTATTGTATCATTTGGTTAAATTTATTCATGCTGACATGGCTGCTTTGTATATTACCGATGATATTGATAAAAGTGTAAAATTAAAACTGATTAGCAGCTATGCTTATGATATAAAAACTATGCTGAAAAGAGCTTTTGAAGCAGGTGATGGAATTACAGGGCAAGCTGTTAAGAATAAAGAAAGTGTATATTTAACGGATTTACCTGATGGTTTTCTAAAAATTGGAACCGTTTTAGGTGAAACTAATCCTTCTTGTGTTTTAATTGTACCTTTAATTGCTGAAAACCAAGTACAAGGGGTCTTAGAAATTGCTTCTTTAAAACCTTTATCAGAAAATGAAATTCATTTTGTAAAAAAAGTAGCTGAAACCACAGCTTTTACTTTACTGGTCATAAAAAATAGAGAAAATATCCAAAAACTACTTTCTGAAGCTCAGGATAAAAATGAAAGACTTGAAGCCCAAGAAAAAGAAATGATAAAAACCATTCAAGCTTTAGAAGAAGCTCAATTAGAAATGACCAAAAAAGACATCGAAATGTCCGGACAATTAAACGCGCTAGATGCTACTTTAGAAATGGTAGAGTTTAATATGCATGGTCATATTACTCGCTTAAACAAAGCATTTTTAGAAACTGTAGGTTATTTAGAAGAGGAGCTTATTTCAAAACATCATAAAATATTGGTTTACAATAAAGATAACAGCAATTTTAGTTACTGGGAAAATTTTTGGAAAGAGCTTAATGAAGGAGTTTCTCAGTCTGGAGAGTATATCACTTATGACAAAAATGGCAATGAGATTTGGCACTTTGCTACTTATACTCCTGTAAAAAATGCAGAAGGAACGCCTTATAAAGTCATTATGCTGGCAAATAATATCACAGAAGATAAACTCAAAGCCTTAGATTTTGAAGGTCAGATTTCGGCTATCAATAAATCAACCGCTTCAATACAATATGATTTAAAAGGAAACATTCTGAAAATGAACTATATCGCTAACTTGCAATTACAAACTAATGAACAAGTTAACCATGTTATGGATTCATTCTGTTTTGATGATCATGAAGAAAAAGAAGAATTATTTAACAAAATTTGGAACGAAATCCGTTTTGGTAGAGCCTATTCAGCCAAAATGAAACGTAAAAAAGGAGAAAATGCCTTTATATGGGTGCAAACAACTTTTTACCCTATTTTGAATTTGCAGGATAAACCTATCAAAGTATTAGAGTTTTTTAATAATATTACTCAACAAGTAGAAGCCGAAGAAAAAATTAAAAACCTGATGTTAGAAATGCAACAGGCTAACGAAGCATTAAAAGCACAAGAAGAAGAACTTCTTCAAAATATGGAGGAACTAGAAGCTACACAAGATGAACTCAAAAAAACTGCTGATGAACTCAAATTAAGTGAAGATAACCTCAAAAAGTTGAATGAAAATTTAGAAAATTTAGTGAAAGAGCGTACTCAAGAATTAGAAAATGCCTTAGAAAATCTCAAAAATACACAAGCGCAGCTGGTACAGTCAGAAAAAATGGCATCTTTGGGCCAATTAGTTGCAGGTATTGCTCATGAAATTAACACTCCTATTGGAGCAGTTAAAGCGTCATCAGAAAATATGTCTGATGTACTTCCTTTAGTCATAAAATCCTACCCTGAATTATTACAAAAGTTAAACTCTGAACTCATTATTATTTTCAACCAACTAACAGAAAAGGCTTTAAATGCTCAAAAAAATCTGACTTCAAAAGAAGAACGTGCAAAAAGAAAAGTCATCATTCAAAAATTAGAAGAAAAAGGAGTTCAGGAAGCTGATGATATTGGAAGAAAACTCATTGAAATTGGTATTTATGAAGACATTGAACCCTTTATTCCTCTATTCTTAACCCCTCAGTCTCATGATATTTTAAATGTTGTTTATCAAATTGGTCAGTTAAAAGTAAACTTAGATAACATTTCCGTTGCAGCCGCAAAAACTAAAAAGATTGTATTTGCATTAAAAAATCATGCTTACCAAAAGCAAGATGAAAAAGCTGTTATGGTAGATATGAGAGAAAGTGTGGATACTATCTTAACTTTATACCATAACCAAATGAAATATGGTGTTGAAGTAACCACCCATTTTGAGGAAGTCCCTAAAATTCCAGCCTATCCTGATGAAATGGGTCAAGTTTGGACTAATATTATTCATAATGGTCTTCAAGCAATGAATTACTCAGGAAGTATGCACGTAGAAGTAAAACTAGTAGAACAAGGAGTTCAAGTAGCTATTACTGATAGTGGTCCTGGAATCCCTGAACATGTTCTTCCGAAAATCTTTGAACCTTTCTTTACCACAAAACCTCAAGGTGAGGGTACGGGTATGGGTTTAGATATTACCATGAAAATCATCAAAAAACATAATGGTTGGGTTCATGTGGATACTCAACCCGGTAAAACAACATTTTATGTAACCTTACCTCTCACCAATGATTTACCTATAGCATAATTTCCTTATTTTTGTAACATAATGAAATACATAATTTTTTTAGTCCTAATTTTCTCTTTTGCCAAAGCACAATATCATTTAGATGAAATTGGTATGCAAGTAGGAGCAGGAACCAATGTTCCAGTAGGCGCTGAACAACTTTCTCCTTATTATGCTTATAATACATGTGCTTTTTATACACGTTATAGATGTGGAAAAAAAGATGGCTTTTTATTAGAAGGTGGTGCAAGAGGTTTCTCCGTTTTAGAAAAAGCAACCAATAATTCTTTCCTCAAACCAGATAACAATCAAAAAATGAATTTCCATTTTATTTATCTTTTTTTAGGTGCACATTATAAATTCCGATTTAAAGATTTCCATAGAGATAACGAGTTTGCCATTTTACTGGGAACTAAAGCGGATTTTCGTTTTACGTCTTTACATCAATCTAATGTAGATAAGAAATTGCAGCGTTATAATTCTGATGATTACAGAACCATTTACGGATTTTTACCCGGTATAAGTGCATCAGCATGGATTAGAAAATCTTATGCTCCAAGAAAATCAATTTTTATTCGCCCAGGATTTGATTATTTTTTCAGAAATACTATTCAAACCAAGTCTAACCTAAATTTTGAAAATTTCCATTTATTTATAAACCTTGGGTTTATCTTTTGGAACAATTTGTGAAATAATTGGCATATTTTTGGTAGTTAATCAATAATCTTATAATTTTGCAGTCTTTAAAATGAAAAAACACATGAAATTTTTTGTAACAATTACGCTTTTGTTGTCCATTTATTCTTTAAATTTTGCACAGCAATTAAAAATAGGTTATACCAACATAGAGTATATTCTAACCTTCATGCCTGAAGCAAAACAAATGGAACAAACCTTAAAAAATTATGAACAAAAATTAACTGAACAACTTTCAATTAAACAAAGTTATGCTCAAGGTAAATTAGATACTTACCTGAAAATGAAAGAAGAAAAAAAACTTACTGCTCAACAAGATGAAGAAATGCAGAAAGAGCTTTTAAAACTAGATGAAGAAATCAAAAAGTTTGCTCAATCTTCTGAAAATGATTTAATGATGAAAAGAGAAGAACTTTTAAAACCCATTACAGATAAACTTCAAAAAGCTATTGACGATGTAGCAAAAGAAGATGGTTATACTTATATTTTCAATAGTACGAATAGCAGTGGAGTTGCAACCATTTTATATGGTCCTGAACAATATAATGTAACTGATAAAGTAATGAAAAAATTAGGAATTACAGTTCCAGTAGCTCCTGAAAAACCCAAAACAGGAGGAAAATAATTTCAATGAACAATTTACCGATTGGTATTTTTGATTCAGGGATTGGTGGGTTAACCGTGGCTAAAGCTGTCCATGATTTGTTACCTAACGAATCCCTGATTTATTTTGGTGATACCGCCCATCTACCCTACGGCGATAAATCTCCCGATTTACTCAAAAAATACGTCACTGAAATTGTAGATTTTTTATTACAAAGACAAGTAAAAGCTATCATTATTGCTTGTAATACGGCTTCGGCTGTAGCCTATGAATTTTTAAAACAAAATTATTCTGATGTTCTATTTTTTGAAGTCATTCAACCCGCTGTTCAAGAAGCTTTAAAACATACACAAAATCAAAGAATTGGTGTTATTGGTACAAAAACTACTATATTCTCTCATGTTTACCTAAAAAAAATATTGGATCATTTACCTTCAGCATTTGTTGTTGAAAAGGCTACCCCTCTATTAGTACCTATGATTGAAGAAGGTTGGATTCATGATAAACTTTCTAAAGAAATCATTGAAGCCTATTTATCCGATACTGGTTTTACTCATATAGATACTTTAATTTTGGGTTGTACACACTATCCTTTAATACGTTCTGAAGTTGAAAGATATTTTGAAAAAAATTCCTTACATAAAATTCATGTTATTGATAGTTCCATTGCATTAGCCAAACAAGTTCGTGAATACTTTACTCAAAATCAATTTTTATCTGAAAATACTCAATCCAATTTACAATTTTTTGTTTCTGATTTGACTCCTAGTTTTCAAGAAACAGCCAATTTGTTTTTTGGAAAAAATATTGCATTAGAAAAATGGGAGAGCCCATTATAAAATATAGTTTATACCGTTGAAACCTATAAAGTAACAGTTCAATGATATTTATTCACCATTGAAGCAAATATTTGTGGATAACATTTATAGAAAATCTATTTTTGTAAAGGTGATTTATAGACGCAAGAGTGTGGAAAATGAGACTTTAAGGAGTCTCATTTTCCATTTTTTATTATTTTTGCCAAAAAACCTAAAGTTATGCGTTACACAATTGTTCTAGCTTGCTTAATCATTTTTTCATTAAGCTCTTTTGAATTGAAAACTTCTCGGCAAATGAATGCCATTGAATTAGGGAAAAAACTTTTTTTTGACCCTATTTTGTCATCTGATAGCTCAGTTTCTTGCGCAAGTTGTCATAATCCTAATTATGGATTTGCGGATAACCAAGCATTTAGTTTGGGAGTTGGTGGAAAAAAAACCAGCAGAAATACTCCTTCAGTATTAAACATGAAAAATCGGTCTGCATTTTTTTGGGACGGTAGAGCAGCTACCTTAGAAGAACAAGCCCTAGGACCTATTCAGAATCCTGATGAAATGAATTTACCCATTCAAAAAGCTGTTTTAAGGTTAAAAAATCATCCTTTTTATTCCAAAGCATTTTTACAAGTTTACGGAAAAGAAGTGGATTCCCTCTTATTAGGTAAAGCCTTGGCTGCATTTGAAGAAACCCTAGAAATTGAAGAAACCCCTATGGATCAATATCTTATGGGAAATGAAAATGCTTTAAATGAATCCGAAAAAAGAGGTTTGCAACTTTTTAATGGAAAAGCGGGTTGTATTGAATGCCATTTCGGTCCTGATTTTACTAATGACCAATTCAAAAATATTGGTTTATTTTCTGGTGGTAAAAATGAAGATTTAGGTCGTTATAATGTAACTAAAAATAAAAAAGATAAAGGAAAATTTAAGGTTCCCGGACTTAGAAATGTTGTATATACTGCACCTTATATGCACGATGGGCGTTTTAAAACCCTTGAAGAAGTCATTGATTACTATAATAATCCCGATATTGCTAATCCTAAACATCCCAATCGTGATAAACTCATCAAAAATTTAAACTTAACAACTCAAGAAAAAAAAGATTTAATTAATTTCTTAAAATCCGCAAGTACAGAAAAACCCAATCCTTTATTGGATTAAACCCATTTTATAATGCTTGATGAAAATTGCTCATCTTTCTATTTTAAATCCGATAGACCATACGCGAATTGTAAAATTTGTTAAAACTCAAATAGAACTTGGGCATAATGTTACTGTTGTAGGTAAAATCTCTAATAAACCCGTTTTTTTACATCAAAATTTTCAATATTATTCAACAGGAAAAATCAACCGAAATCTTTTTTCAAGAGTTTTAAGTCATATTAAAATATTTTTTTGGTGGTTAAAAAACGTTTCCCAAACGGATTTTTTCTGGATTCATACACCAGAACTCTTCTGGTTATTTTTTTTCAATTGGATATATGGAAAAAAACAAGTTTATGATGTCCATGAAAACTATTTTGAAAATACTTTTTTTGCTGAATATTATCCCTTTTTAATAAGAAAACCGTTGGCTTTTTGTGCAAGGTGGATAGAAAAATTCATTGCTAAAGTAGCTTTTGTTGTTTATTCTGAATATGCTTATGAAAATATTTTGAATGCTTCTCAATACGACATTATTCCGAATACTTTTGATAAGGATTTAATCCCTGATTATGAAACTTTGGATTTCGTAAACCCTATAAAATTTCTAATTAGTGGAAATTTGTCAGAAGAATGGGGAGTAATGAATGCAATTAATTTTTGGGAAAAACAAAATCAATATTATCCAGCATTTTTAACGATTATTGGATATTCCTCTTTGCCTGAATTTTCGCAAAAAATAAGACAAAGAATTCAAATTTCTCCCTATCAGAAGCATTGTAAATTGGTAGGAATTGAAGAATATGTTTCTTACTTAGAGATTTTAAAAGCAATTTCGGAAAGTCATGTGGTTTTAGCACCTTATCAACCTAAACCCAAATTTTTTTATAAAATTCCTACTAAATTTTATGAAGCCATTGCTTTAAAAAAAACACTTTTATTCAGCAATATTCCTTATTGGAATGAACTCAATGAAAAGTATCATTTCGGATTTTGTATTCAAGATTGGTCAGAGTATTGGGAAGCAAAGGAAGCAAAATCACAAAATATACCCGAGGAATTTTATGATTGGAAATCACAAGTCTTGAAAATTGAAAAAATTTTAGCCTTGCGTAGAAAAAATACAAACCTGTAGAATAACTTCCATTGTAGAATGATTTTAATTTTGATAGGATAGTTTTAAGGGTTGTAATCAAAATTAACAACTTTAGCACCATCTTTAACTACAAAGGAAATAATAATAAAAATGGTTAATATTCCAAAAAGCATACATAATTTTGAGAAGATGAATAAAAATTTGAGTAATGTTTCAAAAAAAGTATTGCAAAATAAAATAATAGGGTTTAATTTTGTGGTATATTTTAAAAAAATGAATAATAATCCAAGATATTTAGCATTAGAGAAAATTCAATCACGAGATTGGGATTTACAAATACAAGAAACTAAAGGTTCAGAAATATTTGGTGAATTGGTATTTACTAAAGAAACCATGCTTCAATATTTGCCAGAGAACATTGTGGAAATGATTCATTCCCATGAATCAGGGCAAATAAAAAGAGATACAGCCAATTTGGTAGCAAATGCAATGAAGACATGGGCAATGTCTAAAGGTGCAACCCATTACACGCATTGGTTTCAACCATTAACAGGATTAACAGCAGAAAAACATGATTCCTTTTTTGATTTAGAAAATGGTAAACCTATTGATAAATTTAGTGGTTCAAACTTGGTTCAGCAAGAGCCTGATGCTTCCTCATTTCCTAGTGGTGGTATTCGTTCTACTTTTGAGGCACGTGGTTATACAGCATGGGACGTAACCTCTCCAGCATTTATTGTGGGTACTACCTTATGTATTCCATCTTTATTCATTTCTTATACTGGTGAAACTTTAGATTATAAAACTCCTTTAATAAGAACCATTCATGCAATTGATAAAGCAGCAACACAAGTTTGTCAATTGTTAGATAAATCCATTGAAAATGTTAATGTTACCTTAGGTCCTGAACAAGAATATTTCTTAGTTGATGAAGCTTTATATTTTGCAAGACCTGATTTAATCATGACAGGACGTACTTTAATAGGTGAAGCTCCTGCTCGTGGGCAACAATTAGAAGATCATTATTTTGGTACAATTCCTAATCGTGTAATGAACTTTATGATGGAAGTTGAAAGAGAATGTTTAAGATTAGGGATTCCTATAAGAACTCGTCATAATGAAGTTGCCCCTGGTCAATATGAGTGTGCTCCTGTTTTTGAAAGTTTAAATATAGCTAATGACCATAACTTATTAATGATGGATATTATGGAAAAAGTAGCTAAAAAACATCATTTAAAAGTTCTTTTCCATGAAAAACCTTTTGCAGGTGTTAATGGCTCAGGTAAACATAACAACTGGAGTTTGGGTACCAATACAGGTAAGAATCTACTTAGCCCCGGTAGAACCCAAAGAGATAACCTTATGTTTTTGATTTTCTTAATCAATACAATTAAAGCAATTCATCAAAATGCAGATTTATTACGTTCTAGTATAGCTTCCGCTTCTAATGACCATCGTTTGGGTGCAAATGAAGCTCCTCCAGCTATCATTTCCGTATTCTTAGGCTCCCATTTAGATTTTATCCTTAATCAACTTGAAAATGCTTCTTTAGATAATATTGAATTTGTGTTTAAATCAGAAATTAAATTAGGTATTCAAAAAATGCCTGAAATCATGAAAGATAACACAGATAGAAACAGAACTTCTCCATTTGCTTTTACAGGAAATAAATTTGAATTTAGAGCGGTTGGTTCTTCAGCAAATTGCTCTCCAGGTATGATTATTTTAAATACCATTGTTGCTAATCAATTAAATACTTTCCATGATGAAGTTTGTAAATTAGTAGATAAAGGTACTCAAAAAGAAGTTGCAATACTTACTCTTCTTAAAAAATATGTAACAGAAAGCAAAAATATTCGTTTTGAAGGAAATAATTATTCTGAGGAATGGAAACAAGAAGCTGCTAAAAGAGGTTTAAACAATATTACCAAAACTCCTAAAGCCTTAAATGCCATTATTAGCAAAAGTTCTGTAGAAGAATTTACCAAATTAGGCATTTTAACAGAACATGAACTTCATGCTCGTTTTGAAATTCGTACAGAAACTTATATCAAAAAAATTCAAATTGAATCGAAAGTTTTAGAAGATTTAATTCATCAATATGTTTTACCAGCTGCTTTTAATTATCAAAAATTAATGGCTGAAACCGTTGAAAATCTTATTGATATTGGATTTCATAAAGATGAATACCAAGTTCAATATGAGTTGCTAAAAGAAATTACCTTTCATTCTAATGAAATTCATAAAAATTTAAAATCTATGAAAGCAGAATGGGCAAATGCTGATAAAATTGAAGATTTAAGTGAAAAGGCTTCTTTTATTGCTGAAAAAATTACTCCTTACTTTGATACTATTCGTAAACATTCTGATTCTTTAGAAGGCATAATACCTGATGATTTATGGAAACTTCCTAAATATCGTGAATTATTGTTTATCAAGTAATTTATAAGGTTCAAAAGAAAAAGCTATTCTAAGTGAATAGCTTTTTCTTTTTGTATGTTAGCGTGAGGGATGCGAAGGGCTTGGCACTGCCTTTGGCTGCGAAGAATGAGCAGGCAAAGGATTGCTGAAACGAAGTGTAACCCAAAGCAGCCCGACCCGAACGAAGTGAGGGGCACGCCCTAAAAATTATAAAACATCTATTTACAGACCTTTGTTTTTGGCTTCATTCCAAAATTCATCTAACTCCATGAGTTGGTAATCTTGCCAAGATTTTTGAGATTTTTCTACTTGTTCTTCAACGTAATTAAAACGACGTATAAACTTTTGGTTTGTATTTTCTAAAGCATCTTCCGCATTTACACCTATAAACCTTGCATAATTGACAATCGCAAAAAGTAAATCGCCAAGTTCTTGTGCTTGATTTTCTGGCGCTGCATGCTGTAATTCTTGAAGTTCTTCTAAAACTTTTTGCCAAGTCTGTTCTTTGTTTTCAAAATCAAATCCTACACCTTTGGCTTTTTCTTGAATTCTTATGGCTTTTACTAATGCTGGTAAACCTTTAGAAACTCCACTCAAGATGCGTTTTTTTTCTTCTTTCTGCTTAATTAATTCCCAATTTCTTTTGACCTCATCTTCATTTTCTACTTTAATATCACCATAAATATGTGGATGTCTTCGAATCAGTTTTTCACAAATTTGATTTAAAACATCATAAATAGTAAATTGTTGAATTTCAGAGCCCAATTT
Organism: uncultured Bacteroidia bacterium; assembly: GCA_964493765.1. Classification (GTDB taxonomy): domain Bacteria; phylum Bacteroidota; class Bacteroidia; order J057; family CALLMJ01; genus CALLMJ01. Next base: position 11,746 of record CAZBPK010000194.1, read on the forward strand.
GGAGTAAAAAACAATATGAAGTAATAAATCTCCTAGTTCACCTTTGATGGAATGATAATCTTTCTCTAAAATAGCCTCTGAAAGCTCATAGGTTTCTTCAATAGTTAGGTATCGTAAGGACTCAAATGTTTGTTTTTTGTCCCAAGGACATTGAGCACGAAGTTCTTCCATAATTTGAAGAAGCCTCAAAAATTCTTGAGAAATTAGTTCTGGATTGGATAAATAATCCATGATTTGATGAAGTAGTTTTTAGAAATTGGGGGATAAAGATTGATTAGAATAGAATTTTTCTATATAATCAGCGACCTCATTAGCAGTATCTAAAACAATAAAAAGGTCTAAGTCTTCTGGAGAAATATATTTTTCTTCTAAAACGGTATATTTAATCCAATCTATTAAACCTTTCCAGTATTCAGAACCGACTAAAACAATAGGGAAACGGGAAATTTTAAGAGTTTGGATAAGCGTAAGAGACTCAAAAAGTTCGTCTAAGGTACCAAAACCACCGGGCAATACTACAAAACCTTGAGCATATTTTACGAACATTACTTTTCTTACAAAGAAATAGTCAAATTCTAAAAGTTTATCTTTATCAATATAGGGATTGAAAGATTGTTCAAAAGGAAGTTCAATATTAAGCCCTACGGAATTACCCCCTTCTTGTTTAGCTCCTTTATTACCCGCCTCCATGATACCAGGACCTCCACCAGTAATAATGCCAAAACCTCTTTTTACCAGTTCTGCTGCAATCTCTACACCTAATTGATAATAGGGATGGTCTGGTTTAGTTCTTGCAGAACCAAAAATGGATACACAGGGACCAATTTGCGATAATTTTTCAAATCCATCAACAAATTCACCCATAATTTTAAATATTGCCCATGCGTCATTACTTTTTCTATATTGTTTATTCCAATCTTTTGATGCAAATACGTTATTTATTGCCATTTTTTTTTGAATTTAAGAAGGCAAATTTACAAATATTCGTTATATCAATGTATAAACCCTCGAATTTTCTGTTGTTCCTAACAATTCTAAAAAAAAGATTTCATTTATTTTTATTTGAACAATTCATTATTTTTGTGTGTTTTCATAGAAAATTAAGAATATGTATCCAGAAGCATTAGTAGCACCCATGCGTGCAGAATTAACAGAAATCGGTGTATTAGAATTAAAAACCCCAGAAGAAGTTCAAGAAATATTAGACAAAAAACAAGGAACAGTTTTAGTAGTTATCAATTCAGTTTGTGGATGTGCAGCGGGAGGAGCAAGACCTTCTGTAAAAATTGCTATGCAAAATAGTAAATTACCTGACCAAGTTGTAACTGTTTTTGCGGGTGTAGATAAAGCCGCTACTGCCAAAGCAAGAGAATATATGTTACCTTATCCGCCTTCCTCTCCTTCTATGGCTTTATTCAAAAACGGTAAACTTGTCCATTTTATTGAAAGGCTTCATATTGAAGGAAGAAGCCCGCAAATGATTGCCGATAATCTCATCGCTGCTTTTAATGAGTATTGTTAAGATTGTTAATTATGAAATTCATACCCCAGCTTCATTTCGTTGAACTGGGGTATTTTTTCTTTTTTATAAAGAGTTCGTTTATTTGTACTCTTTGCTATGACAACAAATTTATACGTTTTTTCTTACTAAATAGTTTTATTTTCGTCAGAATATTTTAATAATCATACTACTTCTTTGGCAATTTTAATTGCGATTATGAATTTTCTAAAACATTAAAAATAATTGATGAAAGGCTTGTAAGTATGCGTGAGGGATGCGAAGGGCTTGGCACTGCCTTTGGGTGCGAAGTATGAGCAACCCAAGGATTGCTGGAACGAAGTGAAACCCGAAGCAGCCCGACCCGAAGCGAAAGCGAAGGGGCACGCCCAAATCTTACTTAATGTATTTTCTCATCTTTCTATAAATGAACTTTTTTTTCTGAGTAAAAG
>CAZBPK010000195.1:0-21245 GCA_964493765.1 uncultured Bacteroidia bacterium
AATTACCGCTTTACCTTTTAGGATATTGGAAGCAGAATTTCCATAATGAATTTCACGGTTAAAAAAAAGTAATTGAAACGGAGTTAGCTTGTTCATAATAATTAAAAATGAATTTTTAAGTGGTTCCCAATTTTTCGGAATTTCATAATGAGTAGTATTTTCAATTTTTATAAATGAAACCTCGTTTGGGCTCAATAGTTTCCATTTTTCGTAATCAGAATAAACATATTCACCTTCGCAATAATAAACATCAATTTTGCATTGAATACAACCTTTTTGATGATAATTCTCAATCATATTTTGATGTAAAATTAAGTAATTAAGGATTTTATTGTAATCGCTTTCATCAATAGCAATTTGTTTTGCCAAATACATCAAATCAGTAGACAAAGAAATATTTTTTGATGAAGGCTTAGCAAATTCTGTTTGGGGGATTTTATCCAAAACAATCAACTTTTTAATATTTACAGAATTTTTTTCCAATATTTTAATCATTTCAAAAGCCACTATTGCTCCCATAGAATAACCTACAAGGGTTAATTCAGAAGGTAAAGAACTCATTTTTATACGTTCATTCAATAATAATTCTGCAATTTCTTGAATAGAGTCATAATCGGGGATTCCTATCGCAGACGGGTAGTTAAAAGTAAAAACTTTATAAAGGTCAGGCAAATCCCAAGTATTAAAAATTATTCCCAAGCCCATAATAGGAGGCAAAAGCCAGATTTCTTTATCAAGATAAGAATTTTTTATTTGTTCAACCAGTTGTTCTGAGGGTTTAGTAAACAAACAATCTTGTAAATAGCTCAGGGTCGGCTGTTTAAAAAAGTTTGCCATAGAGATTTTCGTTTGAAAATGATTTTCAATATCTTTTAACATTAAAAGTGCTTTAATACTATTGCCCCCCGATTCAAAAAAGTGTAAATTTTCAATATTTCCGTTATGAGTATACTTTTTCCAAATATTCATTAGTTCTATAGAATAATCTTGTGTCCTAACAGTTTTTTTTAAATCTGTATTAGAATGAGAAGGTTTAAAATGAATAATTTTTTTTCTCTTAATCGCTAATTCTTCTAATAAAACTAAAATCTTTTGATGGATACTCCGAACTTTATCCATAGAAATTTGATGATGGTCAAACTCCCAACGAAAAATCCATTCCTGATTGATATTTTCTACGTAAAGAGTTAAAGGCAGTCTAGGCCTAGAGTATTCAATCCTTTCCTCAAATTTTTGATAAGTTTCTAAATGAAAGGGATGCTGAATAATTAATCCAATTTGATGATATTCTTCATAGGTTGTATTTATAGGATAAATAATATTTTGGTTGTAAGCCCCTAAAAGTTGATGAAATGCCCATTTTTGAATAGCAATATTTTGGTCTGTTTCGTATGTAGGAAAATATCCGGGAAAAGGATATGACCTCATGTACATTCCTATGCTCTCGCTCGTTCTATGGTCAATAGCTAAAGAAATCCAATGAACAGGAATATCATTTTCATGTAAAGATTGAGTTAATAAATAAGAAATTATTACGGCTTGGGTTGTTTGGTATTCGTTGCAAGTTTGCTGTAAATATTCTTTAAAATTATTGGGGCATGAAACCACTAAAACAGGTTGAATACTTGTATCGGGTTGATGAAAGATTACATTCGGTTGGGGCAATATTTCAAAATACTTACTCCAATTGATTTTACAATCATTAGTGAATGGAAGAGAATTGAGATGAATAATTTCATCATTTGAGAAATTATTGTCAAAAAAAGAATGAAAAGTTTTTAACAAAAACTCATCAGAGCCGCCATCATAAACAATATGATGAGGATTAAAATAAAGGATATAAGAGGAATGATTATCAAGAATCATAGCTTCAAAAGCGGGACCTTCTAAAAGATTTATTTCCTTTAAAAAAGCCTTTTCAATGAAATTAGAAAGATTATGGATTTTTAAAATATTCAAATGAAAGCCTTCATGCGAAATAGGAATTTCTTCTACTTCTCCCTTTTCATTTTCTTGAAATTTTACCCATAGAGCCTTGCAGGATTGTAATGTTTTTTCAAATGCCGCTTGAAATTTTTTTATATCATAATGAGGCGGAATTTCAATAAAATGGGGCAAGTTATACAAAGAGGAGTTGCCTTTTTGGATTTCAAACCAAATAGATTCTTGAGGCTTTGAAATCCATTTTTGGGGAGTTTCTCGAGGTGATACACTGGGTTCAACTAAAGCAATACTTTGTGATAAAATCCGAAGATTTTCAGCCATAAAAATTTGCTGAACGCTCATTTTTTCTTTATGGTTTTGATTCCATTTTCTTACAAAATATATTGCTTCAAAGCTATTTTTCCCGTTTTGAAAAAAATTTTGTTCTGGTGTAATTTCTTCATTGAAACATTGAAAATAATGTTCTAAAATACGGTTGAGTAGGTCTCCATTTTCTATAGAAAAATCTTTTTTATTAAATTTTTCTAATGCTATATTTTTTAGTTGCTGGTAATCTACTTTTTGGTTAGCATTGACAGGGATTTTGTTCTGATGTATAAAAATTGCAGGTAAATAATAAGAAGGATAGTTTTCCAAAATATGATGTTTTAATTTTTTGATTTCTAATTCTGATAAATTTTTATTATAAAATGCCGCTAGTTCGCTAGATAAATCATGCTGAAAATCAATTACATACCATTCTGTTTGTGGATAAAAAGAAGATAAGATGCTTTCAATTGCTAGTAATTCTATTCTTTGACCTCTAATTTTTACTTGTCTATCGGTTCTTCCGATAAAATGAAGGATGCCCCATTCATCAAGAAAACCTTTATCTGCGGTATACCAGATTGAGGAGTTGAGATTAGTCCAATGGTTATTATTCCAGTAGCCTAAGCCTACCGCTTCTCCTTGAATGGTAAGGGTCCCAATTAAACCATTAGGGACCTCCTTATAGTATTTATCTACTACTTTTATAATGCAATGACTCATGGGCTTTCCTATGGGAACCAACATATCATCGGAATAATTAGGATGGTCATCAATATCAGGGTCAAAAAAACTGTTATCGATAGTGGTTTCGGAAAGTCCATAAGAATTGATAATTTTTTGGTTAGTATTTTTGGTTTTGAAGAAACTTCTTAACTCTCCCATTTTCCAACTATCTGACCCCACTATCAATAATCTTAAACTGGGATAATCTTGGAGTTGAATATTTTCATTTTTCCACCATCTTACTATAAAGGGGGTAGTTTCAAAAACGGTTACAGAGTAATGGTTAATTTTATGGAGTAAAAGCATAGGGTCTTTTCTTTCTTGGTTATTCAATAACAACAAAGAAGCCCCATGAAAAAAAGCCCTTCCAATATCCCCTAAAGAAACATCAAAAGAAAAAGAAGCCGCTAACATGCAAACATCCGAAGGTTTTAGATGATAATCTTTTTTCCATGCTTGAATAGCAGATAAATATCCTTTTTTAGTAACTCCTACCAATTTAGGCTTTCCCGTAGTTCCTGATGTTGCTATCACATATTGAAGTGGAGTATTCAAAGTATCATGAAGTTCAATGCTTTTCGCTAAGTTTTTTATATAAGAAATTCTTTCTTGGGTGGTTTCAGAATCTACGGGAATAAAAGGAATTTCATAAATTAAATGGTATAGAATTTTCACAATAGATTCTAAATTTCTTTCCAATACTAAAACCGCTATAGTTTTTAGAGGATTGAGATTATTTAATGCCTCCTTTTTAATGAAGGTATCCAATTCTTGATAAGTGTATTGCTCATTTTCTATAATAAGAGCAACTTTGAAAGCAAACTTTTCTACTATCCCCTCCCAAATAGATTTTAAAGAACTGTGCGCTAAAGCATAATTTATAAAAATGTTGGAAGGATTTTCGTAATAAGAAAATAGTTTTTCGTGAATTTTAGTAATTGCAGTATCCGAAAATAAATCTTGCGAATATTCCCAAGAAAAAATCCACTGATTATGATTTTCTATAAAATCTAATGAAAGTGGATAATCCACATACAACCTTTTGAAGTTCAAATATTCGAACTCTAAAGCATGTTCTTTTTGAGAATGATATAAATAAGTGCAATTAAAAAAAGGGAAGCCATTTTTTTGATTTTTATCTAATTGAGCAATTTCAGCAAAAGGAGTATTTTTTTTAGAAAATAAATTTCTCCAATTTTTTAGGATAAACTCAGGTTGGTCGCTATCAATTTTTAAGGGTAAAATATTTACAGACATCGCTGGTATAGCATGAGTATTTGCATAACTACCTATATTCACAGGTATTCCTATGGAGAATTCAGCATTAGGAAAATAAGAATACCACATTCTACAAAATACAATTAAACCTGCTTCAAAAAGACTACATTGATACTCTGAACGGATTTTTAAAAGCTCTTTTTTTTGTGTTTCTGTTAAAACAAAATTTAATCTTTTCGATGCTTTTGAACAACTATTTAACCTCTGAAAAGGCAAACTTTTTATTTCAATAGTCTTTAAATAATCGTTCCAAAAAGCTTTATCCATTTTTTCTTCATTAGGGATTAAAAATTGGAGTTCAGTAAACGTATGATTAGTGAAATCTTCGTAAAGTTTTTTCCATAAATGTTCTACTCCCAAGCCATCTAAAAAAGCATGATGAACTTTAAAGGCTAAAAAGTTTTTATCTCTACCTATTCCTAAAAAACTCATAAACAAAGCTTCTTGGATAGGTAAAAATTGATTCTGTACATATTCAAGAAACTGGGATTCATTTTCTACATGCAATTCATAGTGATGAGGAAAAGTAGATTTCCATAAGTACTGTTTTTCAAAGGTTTCAATGCTCCAGTGTAGTGTTTTTTGTTTTTTTATCCAATCTATAATTTTTTGATAATCAATATCTTTATTTAATTGAATGCCCGTTGTAATCCAATAGCTTTTAGCAATAAATTCATCAGATTCTGATAAGAATAAAATTCTTGCAGCGGTGGAATATACTTTTTTTTGATTTTGAATAAAAGTTTCTTGTGGAGGAGTTTTTTTCTGATTTACCCATAAATTTAACTGTGATAATTGAGATAAAGAAAGTATAGATTGAATAGGAATACTTATAGAAAGTTTTTCTATTAAAAAGCTAGAAAATTTCATGGCATCTATGGAATTCAGACCATTAGCATACCAGCTCCTGTGAGTATATAAAGTTTTATTAGGAAAAATTTCTTTGATGATTTTTTCAATCTTAGGGTCTAGAACAAGGCTTTCAAGATTCTGAGTTTCACTTTTTGTGGTTTCTATCAATTTCTTTCTATCAATTTTTCCATTTTTATTGAGTGGAAATTCTGTAACTAACTTTATTTTATTGGGAATAGCATAAAAAGGTAACCAATATTGAAGTTTTTCTATATGAGGAAGTGGAAAATCTTGATCTGCTTTAGCAAAAGCATAGATAAGATTTTCGTCAATAATGACGACCCAATTTTGTAAAGAAGACCACTCTGCTAAAGCATTTTCTATTCTGGAAATTTCAATTCTTTGACCATTGATTTTGATTTGTTGGTCTATTCTACTTATAAAAAAGAAATGATTATTATTATCACGAAATCCGATATCTCCTGTTTTATAAGCATTATGCATCTGGTAAGAGAAAAACTTTTCAGAATGAGTATTGTTTGCATAACCTAATCCCACTGCGTTACCACAAACTACAATTTCTCCCTCTTGAAAAGGAGGCGCTAAATTGCCTTGCTTATCAAAAATAAAAAGCATGGCATGATGAAATTGAGAACCTAAAGGTAGTAAATGTTTTTCATATTGACCGATGTTTTCAAATCCAGAAACTAAAATGGAACATTCGGAAGGTCCATAAAATTGAAAAAGCCTAGCATTTGGGAATTTTTTATGCAATTGATATTGTAAAATAGAGGGGACTCTGTCTCCGCCTGTCATAATAATTCTTTCTTTTTCATCAGGCGAAGAGTCTTCTATCCAGTTTTGTAACAAAGCGGGAACCATGTGAAAAGCGGTAACTTTCTCCATCAAATGGGCTAATTCCTTATGATTAGACAAGTTATTTTTATAAATGATTTGCGTTTCCCAGCCTTTCCACAAAGGAAAAATGAGTTCTGCAATTCCAATATCAAAAGCCGGGTGAGCAATAACCGCAAATACTTCTTGGTCTCTCCAAGGTATTTTTTGATTCCATGCATCTAAAAAAGCTAGTAGATTCTCCAAACTTAAAAGAACTATTTTAGGGGTACCCGTAGAACCAGAAGTACAAATCGCAAAAGCTGCATCAGTCTTCTTGTCTGTTTTTTTGAAAATAGACGAAGGTAATGAAGTTAAGTTCTCTAATAAAACAGCATTATCAAATGGATGGTAAATAGTACTTGAAAAAATTATATCTGCGGGATATTGTTTTTCTAAATTTTGAATAAAATCTAAGGTTTCATTTTCATTGATGGTTAAAAATTCTACTTGGGTAATTAAAGCCGCAGAAATAAGGATATCTAAGTTTTCATATTTATCCCCAAATATCCAAATTCTGTTAATAGCATGTTCTATAAAATAAGTTTTTAAAATATCTAATAACCATTTTTTTTCTTTTTTTTGTATTTGATTTTCAAGGGTATAAAAAAAGTCATGAGGCGTTAAAGAGCAATTCATTTCAGGCAAAGGGGGATTCTGCCAAAATTCTATTTCATGGAAACTTTTCTCTATGTGATGAAATAAAATTTCAAAGGCATCCATAAAATGATTAGCAATACATTCTATTTGATTAGAAGTATAAAACTTTAAATTATAATCCCACTGAAAAACGAAATGGTCTCCATTGGGAGTTATTGATAAACTTAAAGGAAATTCAGAAAAATCATGATTTTTGATAAGTTGGAAATCATTTTGGAATTCTAAAAGCGTATTTTCTATAGGATAATTTTCAAATGCAATGATAAAGTCGTAAGATAAATTTTGAAAAATATCTTGAGTAATATCTACATAAGCATAAGGAGCGATGAGTCTTTCTCTGTATTTAAATAGGTTGAGTAGTGAATAAATTTTTTGGTGGGGGTCAATAGTACATTGAAAAGGTAAAGTTTGAATACCTAATCCGAACCCATTAGGGCAGTTTTCGATTAGCCCATTTTGTTTGACTACCCCGAATTGTACATGGTTTTGATTCGTCCATTTTGCTATAAAACAAGCCCAAGCAAAAAGTATAAATTCCGCAGAAGTTAGCTCTAATTGTTTAGATAATTGAGTAATCAAAGACTGGGATTGTAAGGTTTTATAAGTTAGATTTTGGCTTTGCCCACTGCCTAAAAAACTCAATTTAGCATATTCCTTAAAATTAGTTAAATATTTTTTATAAGCATGATATGCCGAAGCGTGGTCTAATTTTTTCCAAGTTTCATACCAAATAGTGTAAGATTTTAAATATACAGGTGCTTGAGGAAATTTTAAATAGTTAAGAAAATCTTTCAAAATTTTTTGTCTCCCCCAGCCGTCCCATAAAATATGGTGATAAGTAATGATTAAGTAACGCTTGGACTGAACTTCTAACCAATCTATTTGGATAGGCGGTTCTTTCTCTAATATAAAGCCTTCGATTCTTTTTTTAGCCAATAAATTCCAATCTACTTCATTGAAATGACATTGAAAATGAGGACGAACTTTTTTTAATATTGCCCAAACAGGTTGCTTTAAACCTTTATAAAGAACAATAGAACGCAAACAGTCGTAACTTTGGTATAACTTATCTATGGCTTCTTTTATTTGTTCATGATTATAATTTTCAACTTCAAAAACCAATTGTTGAACATAAGTAGAATGCCCTAACTTTAAAGATGCGGCAAGTATAAATTGTTGAGTAGGAAGTAAGGGAACTATAGCCTCTATATTTTCTTTATTCATAAAATAAATCTAAATGGTCAAGCATTTCCGAAATTTTATTTAAATCATCATTATCAATATTAGTGTGATAAAAAGTATTAGAATTTTTAGGAATAGCCTCTATCAATAAATTCCACTGATTAGCCCATTGTTTGCAATCGAACTGGTAATGGCTTCTAAAAATCCATTGAATTTTTCCATTGATAATCATTCCATTAATTTCTAAAAAAGCTAAGATAGGATTTTTCACATCTATTTGAGGGATATCCTCCAAGAAAATAGGCTTAGCTAAATGCCCCCAATTTTCATCAAAACTACCTAAAAAATTCAGTAAGACAGGAAAAGGCGGCTTTATCCAATTTTCTAAGCCCATATAATCTAATCCCTGATTGGGTAAATACTGAAAACTATTTCTTACATAATTTAAAATTTCCTTTTCGTGAGAAGGATAAAGATTGTGAGTCAATGGATAAAATTGAGTAAACCAACCTATAGCATCAAAAATATCATAAATTTGATGGTACTGCCTGCCATGAGTTTCTAAAAATATCGTAGTAGGAGGCAAACCTGATTTTATCCAACATTCTAAAAAATATGCTACGAATTTTTCGTTAATGCTATACTCACTGTTCCATTTTTTTAAAAAAACTTCTGTTTTTTCTGTATCCCATTCTATTTTTATGACAGTAGATTCTTGATAAGAACAAATTTTAAGGTTTTCAAAAGGATTCAGTAATTTTTTAGGATAGTACTCAGAGTTTATAGACTGTTGGGCTAATTGAGTGCATGCTGTAGCTACTTTTCCGTAAATATTTTCATCAGTTTGTGGATTTTCTAAGCCCATTAACGTATTTTGGAGATAATCCATGATAATACGCCAAGTGATTCCATCGCAATAAAAATGATGTATACAAACAAACAAATATACCTTTTGAGCATGAGTAAATAAAATAACAGCCGCAACAGGTCCTTCTTGAAGATGAAAAGATTGTTGAAATTCTTGGCAATAAGGAATAATTTCCTCAAAGCTATCAATAAAAATATGCTCTATAATAGGGGGTTTCGCAGTCAACCACTGCCCCTTATAAACTTTTTGTAAAATATCTATAGAATCAAAACATCTTTTTAGGGTCTCAAAGATTTGATGACTGTTAGAATCCCATAAAATTTCTAATAATATACTTTGGTTAAAATAATTTTTATTTCCTGAATAATCTTCCAAGAACCATTTTTGAATAGGGGTTACCATTGAATGGGTTTCATGAAAAACAATGTTTTGATTTTGAGAATAATGAATTTTATTAAAAAATTCGTTTAAAGATTTAGCGTTTAACAAATCAGAAATTTCTACTTGAAAGCCCCATTTTTTGAGTTTAGAAATGATTCTTAAGCCTAATATAGAGTCCCCGCCCTGCTCAATAAAACTTTGATGAGGGTTTAAACCCTTGAACATATTATCTTTGCTTATGAACTCACTGAGTGTAGAATAACGAAAATTTAAGTTTTGGGAAGCATTTTGGGAATGATGAATTAACGCTTTATAATCTATTTTTCCATTGTGATTTTCAGGAAAATGATTGAGTGGAATGATAATATCCGGCAACATGTAGTCAGGGAACTCGTTTTTTAAGTTCTTTATTAGTTCTTCTTCTACCAAATTTTGCGTTTCAAGGAAAAGAATAAAATATTGGTTTTCATTTTTATGATAAAAAACTCTATGAATAAATGGACAATTTTTGTATATCCAATTTTCAATTTCAGAAAGTTCAAATCTTTGCCCTAATCTTTTCACCTGTCTATCATTTCTTCCAACTAAATACAACTTTTGATTTTTTAACAAGGCACGGTCTCCAGTTTTATAAAATTTTGTATATTGAGTAGTTATAAATTTTTCATTTGAGGATTGAAGATAATCCCCCACTCCTTCTCCACCGATTAAGATTTCACCGGGTAAAAACTCTATTTGTGCCAAGCCTAAATAATCACTTAAAAAAATGTATTCATTTTTAAGGGGCTCTCCTATAGAAGCATCATAAGAAGCCGTAAGATTGATACAAGTAGAATAAGTAGTAGTTTCGGTAGGTCCATACCAATTATAAATATTAATATCAGGATTAAAATTTTTTAATTTTTGCCAAACAGAATAATGAAAAACTTCACCTGCCGTATGAAGCACAGCAATATTTTTGACTTCATTTTCTTTTAATTGTGCAATGACAGAAGGAACAGTATTCAATAAAATATTTTCATATCTTTCTAATTCGGTAAATAAATATTCTGATTGATGAATGACATGAATAGATTTATCTACATAAAATCCGAAAAGATTTTCAAAAATAGAGAGGTCAAAGCCTATATTAGTAAAACTAAAAATGAAATCAAAATGATTTAAATTTACTAGTTCCTTACAAGCATCAAAAAATGCAGATAAATTGCGATGCGTTAATACTACGGGTTTAGGAATTCCTGTTGTACCAGAAGTAAAAAGAATATAAGCATCATCTTCATAATCAGGGAAATAATTTTCTTCTTTTTCCATTGGATAAGTTGTATCCGAGAAGAATTCCGTATAAACTGTTAAATGGGGCGGAAAATGCTCCTTGTTTTTAGGACCCATAGAAATAATATTCTGACAGTTAGTCATTTCAAGCATTAAAAAAACTCTTTCTTCGGGTAAAGAAGGATGAATAGGTAAATAGACCCATCCATTTCTTAAAATGCAGTAAATCAACACGGGCAGATACTCATTTCTTTCTCCCCAAAGGGCTATGACTGTGCCTTTAGGAAGTTGATAAAAATAATTACGAAATCTGATAGCGTAATTTTCTAATTCAAAAAAAGGGATTTTCTGACTTCCGTTTGAGCAACTAATAAAATGGTTAGATTTTTTACAATTTTTAATAATTTCTTGATACCAAATAGGGTAACTTTGAGGATAAAACTCAATAGCGTTCAAAGAATTTTCTAATTGATAAACTGGTTCTGTGATTTTATCTTGAAAAAAATGAAGTAAGTAATGAAATTTTAATAAAAAAGCACGAATAAAATCTTCAGAAAAACTATCCGCATCATAAATAATTTTGATTGATAGTTTTCCCTCTTCAGGCATAACAAAAAAAGTTATGGGATAGCCTGTCCATTCTAAATGGAAAATAAGTTCTCCATGAATATTTTTACCAGTTATTTTTTGGTACGGATAATTTTCATAAACAAAAAGAATATCCGGTTTATCTTCTTGATATTCATTTACTAAATTTGGATTGTAAAACTCATTATTTAATGATTGAACGAACAATTGATGAAAACTTTGCAATAATTTATCCCAACTAAAACGGCTATCAAAATCAAAACCTACGGGTATATTTCTGATAAAAAGTCCTATAGCTTCTTCCATAAACTCAGGAATTAAGCTTCTTCCTGAGGAAATGGTATGACAAAAAGTTCTATTTTTTCCATTTATACTATAAACAGTTAAAAATAGATGAGCCAAAATATAAGATTGTAAGCTTACAGAGATTTTTTCTGCATTAGATTGAAAGATTTTTGTATTTTCAATAATTTTTGTAAATTCTTGATAATTTCCCTTTCCTGCTGAATTTTTAGGTAAAAGAACCGCTTCTCTATTTTGAAAAAAATCTTTCCAAAAATCATTTGCAACACTCTTATTAAGTTGATTTTCTTTTTCTTGATATTTCTTTTGGTAATTAACAGGTATGATTTCATTGGGTAATTGCTCTAATTCTATTAATTCAACAAATTCATTCATTAATTTTCCGACACTCCAACCATCTAATAAAACATGATGATGGCTCCATAGTAAATACTTATTCGTGGACGTTAGAATGAGAATACATCGCATCAAACCATGGGTAAAGCCTTCTGTTAAATCCTCTTTTAGTACGCTATCTAAATCATTTGTTTCTAAAATTCTAAAATCGGGTTCTATATCCTGAACAGTTTGTAAATTTTCATGTATTTGAACTCTTAACTGTGGATATTTTTTCCATAAATAATAATAAGCACTTTTTATTTTTTCTGGATTAGGGATAGTATAAAGCAAAAAAAGAAATTGTTCATGATAGATATGCTTTTGTTTCAATGCAGCCGTATCATTCCATATTAATTGCTGTGTTATTGTTAAGGGATAACTTTCTTCTGCACTGGAAGCATCAATTTCCGAATCCTTAAATAATATAGGTTTTACTTTTAAATCCGATAATCTAGGAACTTCTAATAAATGAGCAAATTCTATCCAGTACCCTTCACGTTTTAAGCGTGCAATCCATCGTATGGCTTGAATAGAATCTCCACCATTCTCAATATAGCTTTTATTAAGTTGAAGGGGCAAAGAATGAAATTCTTCCCAAGTAGTTTTTATAATCTCAGGAATAAAATTTCTTTTTATAGAGCGGAATTCGTTCTGTAGCAAAGAAGATGATTGTATAGAATAATTAGTCTCAGCAAAATGTTCAAAAACTATATGAATTTGATGAATTAATTCAGCAAGAAAATTGTAAAAATTTAACGGAAAGTATACTTCTATTTCCAATAGAGTTTTTTTAATACGAATGTTGATAATAGAATTTTTGTTAGGTTCTAGGTGATAAATGTTTATAAAACAGGGTTGAAAATAAGGAGGTGGCAAAAAATTTAAATGGTTACGAAAATGGTTTAAGCAAGTTTTGGATAGTTCTTGAATAGAATAATTCTGATAACAAGGTAAAGGGATATAATGATTTTCTAATTCTAAAGAAACACCTTCCTGAATATGATTCGTTTCAAAAATTTTATGAATACAAACTGCAAGAATTAATTCTGAATTATACCGATTCATTTTAGAGAGTCGGGCTATATTTTCAGGTAGTTCAAAAGTACATTTTGTATTTTCTTCCTGGAGAAATGCCTCAGAAGAATGATGACCAATTAAACTACTATAATTATTCCAATATTCAAGATTGTTTCTCATTTTGTATCCAAGATAAAGGGGAAAAATCTGTTGAGCAAAGATATTCAGGTCTATTCGTTGGGATTTTTGGGAGGTTATCGCAGGTATTAAAAGTTAAAATCAGTAATTTTCTAGTAGAATTTTCAGAAGCAGGAAAAGAACCATGAATAATGTTAGGGTCAAAAATTAAAATAGACCCTTTAGTTCCTGTACAAGTATAAATACCCAATTTTTTAGAAAATTCGTCCACTTCTTGGTCAGAAAAATCAAATAAAAGTTGATGAGAAGCGGAGCCTTCTAAACTAAATGCAACCTGGCTAAACTCATTTTCTCGTTCCAAAAACAATTGATGAGTTTGAGGAATCAATTGTAATGCTCCATCAGTTTCATCTACATCATCTAAAAAAATTACTATATTTAACAATTCATTTTTACGAATTCCATCAAAAATATTCCAAAAAGGAAAATCTCTATGAAAGGGCCATACAGAATGTTGTGATGAATTTTTGATATTCAATTTTGATTGATGAATATAAATATCTTGATTGTCATAAAAATATTGACAAATCATTTGGATTGTTTTTTGACTTTCTATCCATTCTTTCATTTTAGGGTCTCTATGAAATCCATAAAAAGACCTTATATTATAATTATCTGCTTCATAAAATTTAACAGAAAAAGGCGATTGATAAATCACATGTTCCATTTCATTAGATAAAAAAATGGGATAATCCTTTAAGAACAAAAAACCTTGTTTCCAATAATCATGAAAAAAATCGTGTTTCATTTTCTTAGTTTTTAGGCTAATTATTAATAATTATTCAGATGAAGTTCTAAAGATTTAAAAAGTTGTTTAACATTCATTTCACCAAATCCTTTATAACCATTAACACGCTGAACAAACTCATAAAATAGAGTGGGTCTATCGCCTATAGGCTCGGTAAAAACTTGGAATAAGTATTGGTCATTGTTTTTTTCGCAAAATATATGATTTTGTTTTAATAAATCTACGGGCAGTTCAGGATATTTCATTTTGAGTTCATCATAATACCCATCAGGAATCGGTGTAAAGCTAACTCCATTGGTTTGTAATTTTTTTACTACTTCTTTTAAATCAGACACCTCAAAAGCTACATGTTGGATACCATTTCCTAAATGGCGACGAAGGAAAATATCCACTTGCGAAGCCTTATTTTTATCAGGAAGAGGCTCTACAATTACTTTGTTAAAATGACCAGTAGAGGAACTCAAAACAAACATTTTCATTCCTGTTTGTAAATTCCTAAAAAATTCCTCACCAATGGTTTGGGTAGGATTTAAGTTCAATAGTTTACATAAATACTGATTCCAAAATTCTGCTTCATGGGTTCTAACCACCGATGCGACATGGTCTATTTTATGTATAAAATGATTAAAATTCAAAGAATTATTAACTTTTTTAAACCCTGCAAAGGGTGCTTCGCAGTTTTTTCTTTCTACAAAAGTAATTTCATTTTCATCAAATAATTTCATATTAAAATATGCACTCCATTCCTCGCCAGAAGTTTCTTCTTGAATACTAGATAGTAAAATAGCTTGATTCTTATTTAAAAACTCAAAGCTTTCATTGATAGATTCTACTTCTATGCCCAGCCTTTTAATGGAATTCCCATGCCTATCAATATAAGATACAACATCATGGGCGGAAGGTTCTAAAGCAGCAGTAATTAAGACATTTGCTTCTCCCTGTTGTAACCAATAAGTAATTTCTTGCCCAAAAAGACCTTTTTTTTCTTTAATTCCTCTTAATTGAAATCCTAAAGCCTTTTCATGCCACCATGCTACCATTTTCCCCATCCCAACATATATCTCTATAAATAATATTCCTTTTATATTCATTAAAATTTATTTTTCATTAGCAAATTTATATATATTTTTTTTAACTAATCAAATTTTCTATTACTTTTTGAGAATCTAACAACCAGTTTTTAGCAAAAACTTTTTTTACTTCCCAACCTCTGTTTTGTAATAATTTAGGTAAATAAATTTCCAATTCTTTAATAGAGCTGGAACGCTTAATAATACCATCTTCACAAAAAACTGCTATAGATTTTTGGTTTGGTAAAATAATCGCTAAATCCATTCCATCTTGGGGAAAATACCATTTCACTTCGGGATAATTATTTAGTTTTTCACTGATTGCGAGTGCTAATGGTGTTGGTGAAGAGTTTTTATTAAATAACGAATTATCAAAATGATTATTTTTAACATATTTTAAATACTCTTTTAACAATAAAGCCCCTTTAGAAGATAAATCGGCTTTGATGTCTTCAGATTCTATGCTGGTAACCAAAAATATTTTCTTTTTGGCTCGTGAAACTGCTACATTTAAACGATTTTCTCCCCCTTTTTGACTTAATGCTCCAAATTGCTGTATAAATTTACCTTCTTTGTTATAAGCATAACCAACAGAAAAAATGATAATATCCCTCTCGTCTCCTTGAACATTTTCAATATTTTTTACAAAAAGTTTTTCTATGCCGTTATTATCTATCAAGCGGTTCCAAGCGTTAAATTGTTCAGGAAGATGAGTAATAGATTGTAATTTTTGGTCTAGTAAGTCCAATATAAGTTGTTGTTGATGATAATTAAAAGTGATAATTCCAATACTTTCAAAAATTTGATTATCAATAAGATTTTGTAAAATATCAATAACTTTTTGGGCTTCTTCTGGATTAGTATTTTTTTCCCATATTCCCTTAACTTTGACCCATTCCAAAGGGGGTAAAAATGAATGTTTATGATTAGGAAATGGAGCAAAACGTAACTGATTTTCATAAAAATGATTATTGCTAAATTGAATTAAGGCTTCATTTTCAGCACGATAATGCCATAATAATTTGTTATTTTGGAATTTATGTTCAGCAAAAGAAAGTAAACTTTCAACTTCTGTTAAAATTTCGTTTTCAACTTCTTGATTTTCATCGTCTAAATTTTCTATTTTTATTTCATATAAATTATAAGGTTGAAGTTGTTGGGAATCCCCAATAATTAAGGCATGAGAGGCTCTAAACATCACAGGAATGGCTTTTTCTACGTAACATTGAGAGGCTTCATCAAAAATAATCCAATCAAATAAATTAGGTTTTATATGAAAAATAGCAGAAGCCGCTTCAGGCGAAACTAACCAACAAGGCGCTAAAACTTCTAATCCCTTGTTCCAATAATTTTCTATCATTTTCCGAAAACTCCATAAAGCCCGCTTTTTTTTGGTCTGATAACTCATTTCTTTAAAAATTTTATTTTCCGTTTTTAACACCTGTTTTAAATGTTCATACCATTGAAAATACACGTATTTTCGCGAATCCTCTTGAAATTCAGAATAAAGTCCCTTGCATCGCTCCGACTTGAACTCAAAACTTTTAGAAGCAAGTTCCATTAAATTAGGATTTAATTTTTCTAATTTTTGAATCCAATTCCAATAAATTTGATTTTCAATCATTTGTATCCATTCATTAGGATTTTCAAAATCCTTTAAAAAAGGAAGAGCACGTTCAAATATCGTTTTTTCTATAAAAGAAAGTTTTTCTAAGGCTTTATCTAATTGGATAAGGTCATGTCCCTCTTTTTGAAAACTTTCTAGCAGCTGCTGAAGATAGGCATGAGGAATTTTATTCGCATAAAGTTCACTGAAAATAGTTTGAATTTGAACATTAGAAAGCCATGTTTCTAAAGACTTTTGAGCTAAATCCCAAGTATTTTTTACTTCACGTAATTTTTGAAAATATTCAATACTTTTTTTCCAATGTTCTTGATTCAGTTCTCCTTGAATAAATTGAGGTTTCCAATCCTCAAATATCATTTTATTAAAAAATTCAAAAGCAAACTCTATTTCTATTTTTCCTAATTCTAACCAAGGTTTTTCTTTTAAAACATTTTGAAAATCAAGATATTGTTGAATTTGATTTTTTAGATTATCTAAACTATTTTCTGAGAAGCTCAAATTGTGGTTTTGAAAAAATTTATCCCAATATTTAGAGATAAACCACCAGTCAGGATTTAAAAACCGAAAAAATCCTGTTTTTAATTGATGATAAGTATCTATGTTTTTTAAAACAGTGTCAACTCCTTCTTTTTGAACAGTCTTTAGCCACCAAAATTTTTCAATGGTCGTTTTTTGTTCTTCATAGTGTTTTAAAGATTTTTTTACTTCCAAAATAGATTGTGGATGCGATACTAAAAATTGATATAAAGCATAAAACTTAGGGTTATTTTTAAGTAATTCATCACAATATAAGTAATAATCAATAATTTCTTGAAGGTTGGTAATTTCCATCAAATAATAACCTTTATAAGCAACCGATTGTAGCTGCTCGTAAAGATTTTGGATAATTTGAGGTAAATTTTGGAGTTTTTCTAGAATTTCGAAGTAAGAACTTTGAGCAAAAGATTTTCTATGAAACCAAAGGTTTTGTGTATCTAAAAGATGTTTATATATTAAAATTTCTTTTAATTTGACTAAAAATCCCTGTAGTTCTTGGTAAGTATAGTGAGTAGGCAGGAAATTAGAATCCCAAGGTTTATCGGGAATTTGAACTTTTAAGCATAGTTCTGAAGCCGAGATATCAAAAGGCTTTTTATCCCATAAATTTTGATAGATTTTTTCTTGTTCTTTGAGTTGATTTTGGATTTCCGAATAAGTTTTATGAAATTCCTCTAAAGGAGAAGTAACTTCTTGTAAGGGATTTTCTAAAAAATTCTGAATCAAGGTATTCCATTTGCGATAGATAATGGCTTTGTCTGCTTGGTGGTCATGTACTAAATTAACGAAGTCATGTAAACCTAATTTTTCTAATCGGTTATATACAACATCTAAAGCGGCTCTTTTTTGAGAAACGACTAATATTTTTTTTCCTCGTGCGATGTTATCTGCAATAAAATTAATGATTACCTGGGATTTTCCTGTTCCCGGTGGTCCTTGTACCACCAAATTATTGCCATTTTTAGCATTAAGAATAACTTTTTCTTGGCTTGCATCTAGATCTACTACTTGAATGAAAGGTTCTTCACTTAAAGAATGATTATCATTCAAAGGGGAAAAAGCTGTATGTTGAGAAAGAACTTCAGTATTTTTTACTAAAAACTCATAATCCTCAAAAAGAGCCGTATCGGTTTCGGGAAATAATCCCAAAAGCGATTCGGGAATGATTTTTAGCTCCCCTAATGGAAAATTTTTTACATAATGCGATTGATACTCACTAAAAATTTTATAAGGCTCTTGGAAAACATCCGTATTCCACTTTATCGGAATATCAAACTGTTGAATCTGTTCATACAACCAATTCCAAAATATCTGAATATTATCAAAGTTCGGAAACTCAATTTCCCAAAATTCATCAGGAAATTTAATTTGATGAAACTGTTGTAAAGCTAAAAAAAATACGGTATTCCAATGCGGTTCTTCGTCTTTTATAGGCTCTAAATACCAACGGTTTTGATTTTGGTTATTTTTAATCAATCGGTATGGAAAAACTATTAAGGGACATCTCGCAATGGTATCATTGAGAAATTTTCCCTGAATAAATGGATAACCTACTTTTAAAGGATAAACTCCTGTTTCGGATTCTATACTCAATACAGTACGGTAAATAGCATTAAGCTGCTTATCCAGCGTACTCGTTTTTTCATCATGGGGATTTAATTTTCTGATTAAAGGAATTTTTTTAAAGTTAATTAGCAGATTCAAAAGATCATGATGACCTTGAGTTTCTTCAAAAGCAAAAGAAAAAAAATCTAAATCCTTATTTTTTACAGGTTTTAGTAATTTTAATGACCTATTGCGAGAGGACAAATTGGTTAAACGTTGTTGATAGTTTTGAAGTATTTGAGCGTTCATTTTTTATTTCATTGCAATAATACAAAAAAAATAAAAGCCACCCCAAGGGCGGCTTCTTTTAAATATAATCAATTTCAGATATTATTCTTTTTTAGATTTTTCTGGTTGAACCACCAAAGGATGCTTATAAGTTTTATTTTTAGCTAATTCTTGTTTTTGTTTTTTGATAGCAGCTTCTTTTTCGGGATTTCTATCATTACTTGTAACAGCCTGTTCAGGTTGAGGCATATCCTTCTGATTGATAACAGTAGCTCTTTCTATTGGAGAATGTTGATATACAGAAGGATCTACGTTTCTATTCGGTGCAGAAGGGAATCGCAAAGTACTATAAGAAATTTTTTCGCCATTTTTAGCGACTTCATCTGCACGATTTCCTACAATAGTATAAGTAAAAGGAACATTAGACTTACCGCCTGCTAGTTCAATGACATCAAAACTTGTATTAGACTTATTGGATACATAAACACCATTACAATCTCCTTCTAATTGAACAAATACACGAATTTCACCGGTAATATTTTTTGCAAAATCAGGGTCAATAGTAACATGCGCTTTACCATTGATTAATTGTCCTTTACCATAATCTTGTAATAAAACTTCGGGAGATTCAGGAGCGAACATAATCACTTTTTCATTTTTAGTATTTTCTACAATAGTAGAAACGTTGCCAGTGCCAAGTACTTTATAAGCCATAGTTACCCCACCTGTTCTATAAACACCACCGATATAAGCATAATTTCCTGTTCCCTGATCTTCAAAAACACCACCAAATTTAGCAGAATTATTATTAGCTAAAGCTGTAGCATTAGTTGTAACCCCATAAACACCAACAACTTCATCATTTGCACCGGGGTTACGAGTAGCAAGAGATAAAGTACCATAAGTATTGGCTTGACCTCTTAGCCCTGGACCAGCGCCAGTAGCTGCTGTATTCCAACCAAATACCCCTGCAAAAGCCCCTCCTACTCGCACAATTCCTTCTACTCCAGTTAAATTAGCAACTGTGCCAGTTGTGGTAGTAACAATACCTCTAACGCCAGAAACAAAAGCATTGGTACCTGTGGGAACTGCGGAAGATTGTCCTGCTAAAGCGGTATTGATAGCCGCTCCTGTTCCAGAGGTATGAGTAATATTCCCAGAGGTAAGTCCAAATACAGAACCTGTAAAAGCATTACCATTACCTGCGATATTAGTATTTTGGTTATTTTGCCCAACAACACCATAGGCTTGCACTTGATTGGCTGTAGTAATATTATTGGTACCAGAAACTACTGCCCCATAAACACCATATTTATTTGCAGCACCTGCAGTGTTATTAATTCCTCCATTAATTTGATATTGCCCACCAATCATATTACCTGCAGTTTGGGTACCTGGTGTAGCAAAAGCATTCATTAAAACAATATCTCCTCTTATAGTACCTGTACTGGTTGTATAACCATTGTGTTGCATTCTAAAAATTTCAGAGGTTCCAGCAGCAGTAGCGAAAGCTACGGGACCAGTACCGAGTAAATCATTTTGTACCATTGATTGGGTTGCCCACAAAGCTTTTGTCCTAGCATTACCTGCATGAAAAAATCCACCCGTTTCAACTACACCACCAAAGGTTAAATTAACATGCCCTAAGACACCTATATCATCAGCAAAAGGATAAGCTAAATTGGCAGCACTCGTGTAAAAAGCGTAACCAGTTACACCTGCTCCATAATTACCATATTCACCCACAACCCCCATACCTACGGATTGAGCAAAAATATCTCCGATACCCCATGAGCCATAAGTCCAACCTACGACGCCATAATCAGTAGAAAATCCACCAGTTGCCACAATATCTCCCATACCTAATGCGCCACCACTCAAATCATGCTCAGCCATAAATGCCCAAGTATCATCTCCTGTTCCATTCACTTTCAAAGGTGAGTTGGTACCGGGATAATCATTAAAATTGTTATTAACAATTACATTCCCTACGCCTAATACTCTCATTCTCTCTACTACATTGGTAGCAATAATAAAATTAGTATTATCACGTGTTCCTAAAAAGTTTTGATTGGCACCTGTTCCTGGAACGGTTCCTGTGTTACCAAATAAAGACCAAGCGAGTCTGTTGGTAGGTGCTTCTCCAAAAGGCACCCACTGCCCTCCCAGATAAATAAAAGAAGAAGTAGAATTAGGTCTAATTTGATATAAACCTGCAAAAGTAGCCAAATTATCATCTTTATTATTAATGATTAAAAGATGACCTTCTGAAACTAAAGTGGGTCCTGTTAGGTTGTTTGCTTGAGCACCTGCAACGTTCGTAATGTAAAAGGTTGAAATGTTATCAGGAATTGTAATGGTAGCAGCGGCTGGTGCGTTAGCCGGTTTAGAGGCAACACCTCCATTAATATCTAATCTAACCTCGGGTAACGCTGTTCCGATACCCACATTCTGAGCCTTTATGCTCAAATTACTTAATAACACTAATAAGAGAGCAAGTGATAATGAATTTGTAAAATTTTTTATCATATTTTATAAACTATTGGATTGCAAAAATAAACAAATTTATAATCAAAAAAATTT
>CAZBPK010000196.1:0-29323 GCA_964493765.1 uncultured Bacteroidia bacterium
AAACGTTGCGCCCGCAGGAGCCGTAGCCGTCAAAGTTGCACTAGAACCTGAACATATTGTAGCATTGCTCACCGTTGGCGCAGGAACATTTTGTATACTAACCGTAACAGTTGTTCGTGTAGAAGTACAACCTGAAATTACCGCTTCTACGTAATACGTGGTATTTACATTCAAATTAGGGGTAACAAAAGGATTTCCGGTAAATAAAGGTGTACCACCAGAAGCCACGTCATACCATTGAAACGTTGCGCCCGCAGGAGCTGTAGCCGTCAAAGTCGCACTAGAACCTGAACATATTGTAGCATTGCTCACCGTCGGCGCAGGAACATTTTGTATAGTAACCGTAAAGGCTGTTCGTGTAGAAGTGCAGCCTGCAATTACTGCTTCTACGTAATACGTGGTATTGGCATTCAAATTAGGGGTAACAAAAGGATTCCCTGTAAATAAAGGTGTTCCACCAGTAGCCACGTTATACCATTGGAAGGTTGCGCCCGCAGGAGCCGTAGCTGTCAGAGTTGCACTAGAACCTGAGCATATTGTAGTATTGCTCACCGTTGGCGCAGAAGGCTGAGGGGAACAGCACGATTGTGTAGGAGCGGAAGTTAAAATTACAGTATCCCCTGAAGAAGTAAAAATTCTAATAGGATAAAAAGAAGGGGGATTGGCAGTAGGACCTGTTGCATAGGTTTGATAAGAAGCAGGGACAGTACAAGAAGTAATAGTAAAAGGAATAGGATTAAAACACTGATTGAGAAAAGCGTTCCATGTGCCACCACATTGCGCGCAAGTAGCGGCATTGGTAATGGTTACATTTTGGGGGGGAACTAATTGTTGCCAAGTATAGGTTCCTGTTCCGCCCGAAACGGTGAATTGTCCATTACCTTCTACGCAAACGGTTAATGTTCCACAAGAGTTTACTTGAATTGGAACGGAATCAGAACCGCAAGGTAATGTATAATATACCCAGTGCGTACCAACGCCTGCCACAGCAGGATTAAAAGTACCGTTAGTAGGGTTAGTGATACCATTACCTGACCATGTTCCTCCGGGGGTAGCTGCAATCAAATTAAAGGGAGCCGCCGTTCGACAAACAGGATTGACTTGGCAAATCGTTGCATCACACTCTAATAAAGGAAAAGGCTGGCATACTCCCATGTTAATAGCCTGTATGTAACCTGTCCTAGAAGCCGAGTTCATGTCTCCTGTGGCACCGCAAACTACTACTTCTCCATTGGCTCCAATAGCAATATCAAAAACACGAAAAGGTAAATTTACCGTTTGTAATACATTTAAAAAAGGGTCTAGTTTAATAATTCTATCAGAAGAACCTACATACACATTTCCACAAGAATCTACTTCAATACCGTTATTTCCTGGTTGATTAAAGCCTGCCGTAACAGTATTAATACCTCCAGGGATATTAAAAGTACCCAAAATAGCTCCTGTATTCAAATCTCTTCTATGAACCAAAGTTCCGTTATGGGTATAAATAAACCTATCATTAGCCCGAATCGCTTTAATTCCCGAATTGCCGTTTTTAGGTCTGTAAGTTTCACATTTATAAGCAAAGTTATAATCAGAGTTTGTTTGAAAAGTTAAAGTTTTAGGGCAGGTGGCTTGAGAACCAAAAAGTTTCGTAAGCCCACCAATGGAATCTAAAGTAAGGTAATAATACCTACCATTTCTGGAAGAAGTCAAAGCGCGAACTTCATTCGTCTCTGGCGTTAGTCCTAGGAGTCCGGGTCTTGTACCTGCAACGTTTACATGCGTAATTTGCGAACCGTTATTTGTATTGATATCAAAGATTACCCCATTGCTCGCTGCTATATTAAGCGGATTTATACGTGTTCCTCCTACAATCAATCGGCTTTGGTCCACATTAAATGAAATTGCCCAGTATTCATCATTCATTCCTCCTGCGGCGTTCCACACTAAAGCTCCCGAAGGATTGATTTTTTGAATATTAGCAGAAGAACCTGAGGTAATATATGTAAACCCTGCTTGGTCTGTAGCCATGGTACCTAACCAGTAATTAGCAGTATCATAAGGAGTAGTATAAGTCCATTGAAGCACACCTGCAGAATTATATTTCATTAATTTCATGGGCATGTCCCCACCAATTACATATACATTTCCCATAGCATCGGTTTCTACTTCCCAAACCCCATTGCTATTAGGTAAAGAAGGAGTTTGTACCCACGGGTCAAAAACAATGGTTTCTCTGATTTTAAGCCCTTTTAAACTATATTTAACTTTGTTTCCTTCTAAAACAAGTTCTGATTCAACAATTCTTCTTGATTTTTTTAAATAAGAATAAGGCTTTGTTTCTATCATATTTCCATGAAGCGTAGGAATAACGATTTTTCCTTCCCATAATTGTAGCCCTTCTTTATCATATTGCAGTGCAATTTTAGATAAATCTGCACCAGGGTTCAAAACTAAACTGTATTTGATACCGCCCTCTTTTTTGACTTCATAAACAATATCCACATGGGGATAAATATTTTTGTAAATCAACTTCCCATAAGCAGGAACATGATTGATAGCATAAACTTCTTTTCTATCAGAAGTTAACATGGCATAATTATGATAATCAAAAGAAGGATTTTCTACTTGCATTTGCAAATCAGCATTGGTATGAAGCCATTCACTTTTAATAATTTCGCGTACTGCTAACTTCTTAGGCTTCGTAGAATCTCCTTTCTTTCTGTCAGGATTTTTGATTTTCTTTTCTATTCTGTAAATAATCTCTGCTTTATCCGTAAAATAAATCTGAACAGCATTCTGGTCTACAGCATATACAATTTTTCCTTTGGATTGAAAATATGAATTATCAAATTGTCCTTTATTCTCTATGAAATTAGGGCTATAATGAAATACCTGTTGAAAATTTTTTTGGGAATAAGTATAGTTAAAAGTAAGAAAGAATAAACATATAAGAAATATTTTGTTCATAAAATCGTAGAATTTTTGCAAATATACAAAATAAAATTATGATTTTATAGTTTGAATGAAACGTATCAAATAAAAAAGTATTTTTTTTTCCGACCTTGATATTTTTATTTTTTTAGGACTTTTTTTTGTTATTTTAAATGATTTAAACTAAATTTGCGAAATTATTTTTCATGGGAACAGAGGAACTAAAAAAAATTATTTTCACAAAATACGATAATAATTTCGTTTTTTTTAATGAAAGTGAAAACAACTTCAAAGTAGCTAAAGAAAATTTACAAGAATTCATTAAATTCTTAAAAGAAAATCCTGAACTGTATTTTGATGTTTTGGTATGCATAACCTCTGTTGACTATCAAGATACTTTTGAGGTTTTTTATACCTTACATTCCATTTTAAAAAACTTAACGGTCAATATTTCTGTACAAATCTCTAAAGGAGATACATTACCTAGCCTTACGAATTTATATTCTTCAGCGGAATGGCATGAAAGAGAAGTATATGACATGATGGGCATAACATTTGCTAATCACCCTGATTTAAGAAGAATTTTACTACCTAATGACTGGGAAGGTTTTCCTTTATTAAAAAATTACGAAACTCAAGATATTTATCATAACATAAAAGTAAAATATTAGCCATGGGAAGAAAATCAATAGAAAAAGAAAGATTAATATTAGCTGATGAGCAAAAAGAATGGATAGACAAATTAACCAATTTGTTTTTAAAAAATGGTATAAAGAAGGTTAGTATGGATAGGGTAGTGGTACATCTTGGAGTAAGTAAAGCTACCTTTTACCGTTTCTTTGAATCCCGTGATATTCTTATAGAAAGAATTATTGAAAATTACCTTCATCAATTTGATGGATTTGAAAAAATTCTTCATAATGAAGAAAAAGATTTTTTTGAACGTTTTATAGAAACATTTGCTTATTTTTCTAAACCACTTTTGGGTTTAAATAATGTATTTTTAAAAGATTTGAAAGAATATTATCCAAAACAATTAGAAAAAATTAACAATTTCCAAAATCAAATTTTAGAAGAATTAGGAAAATACTATAAAACGGGTATAGAAAAAAAACACATTGTTGATTGTAATATCCATATTTTATTAGCTATGGATAAAGCAATGATATGGCAATTAACTGATGGGTCTTTTTTGCAAAAAAATCAACTGACAATTTCAGAAGCATTTGAACAATATTTTAGAATTAAATTTCAAGGATTAATTCCAAGAAATCATGGAAAATAAATCTCCAAAATTAGAATGGGTAATCTATTTGTTAGTTTTAATTTTAATCGTTTTGTTTTGGTTTAATCTCAAAAAAAGTGATTCCTTAGATGACCGTTCAAGAAACCCTTTTCATCAAAGGCAAAAGGAAAGATTTAGTTGATTTTATAATTTTGTGTATATTTTTTTCGTTATTTTGTAGATTGAAAATCACCACATGAGATTGATTGTCCTTTTTTTTATTATCATTTCTGATTTATATGCTCAAATAGGAGGTAGGAATGTTTATGATTTTCTGCGTTTAACGCCTAATGCGAGAGTTTCTGCTTTAGGAGGTGTGAATATTACTACTTTAGATAAAGACTTAAATTTAGCTTGGTATAATCCTGCTCTTCTCAATGATACCATGAACTCAGGGATAACTATGAATATTGTTAATTATTTATCCGACATTACTTATGGATATTCAAGTTATTCACATACTTTTCAAAATATTGGTACAGCTCATGCGGGAATTCATTATGTTAATTATGGCAAAATGCAAGAAACTGACGAATTAGGAAATGTAAATGGTCAATTTTCTGCCAATGATATAGCCTTAGTCTCGGGGATTGCAAGAGATTTTGGAAATTTACGTTTTGGCACCAACTTAAAAATCCTTTATTCTACTATTCAAAGATTTAATTCTTTTGGGTTTGCATTCGATTTTGGAGGAGTTTGGAACTTCCCTGAACAAAATACAACCTTAGGTTTAGTATTAAAGAATATGGGGACACAAATTACTCAGTTCAATAAAAACGCACCGAGGTCGCCTATTCCATTTGAAGCGCAATTGGGAGTTAGTCATAGATTAAAATACTTACCGTTAAGGTTTAGTACAACTTTAATTCAACTTCAACAATATCGTTTAATTCAAAAAGATCCTAATAAAAAGCCTCAGTTGGATTTAGCGGGCAATCCTATCCCCGAAAAAAATCAAACCTTTGATAATATACTTCGCCATTTTGTGTTTGGTGGAGAATTTTTATTTTCTCAAAATTTTCATGTTAGGGTTGGATATAACCACATGAGACATCAAGAGCTTAAAACTACAGGAACTAATTTTAGTATGGCTGGTTGGGCATTCGGTTTTGGAATGAGAATAAAAAAATTCTATTTTGATTATGGATATAGCAATTACCATGCTATAGGTGGTACTCATTCTTTTTCTTTAATTACCTATATAAATTCATATAAACAATCACAGTGAAAAAAGTAGTGGTTATTACAGGAGCATCTTCTGGAATAGGAAAAGCACTTGCCATAGAATATGCAAAAAATGGATACAATTTATCTCTTTGCGCAAGAAATTTATCTGCTTTACAAGAGGTTAAAAACCAATGTTCAAATTTTGGAATACTTTGTGAAATTTTTCAAGCAGATGTTTCTAGTAAAGAAGAATGTAATCATTTTATACAATTTACCATTCAAAAGTTTCAACGAATTGATGTTTTGATAAATAATGCTGGCATTTCTATGAGAGCGTTATTTAATGAATGTAATTTAGAAGACTTTGAAAAAGTAATGAATGTTAACTTTTGGGGTACAGTTTATTGTACAAAATTTTCTTTACCATATTTACAAGAATCTAAAGGTTCAATAATAGGAATTTCTTCTATTGCTGGATATAGAGGTTTACCTGCACGTTCTGGATATTCTGCTTCAAAGTTTGCAATGAATGGTTTTTTGGAGAGTTTAAGAACAGAATTGCTTTATACTGGAGTACATGTAATGACAGTAGCCCCAGGATTTACAGCCTCTAATATTAGGAACACTGCTTTAGATGGAAAAGGAAAAGCTCAAAAAGAATCCCCTTTAGACGAAAGTAAAATTATGTCTTCTGAAGAATGTGCAAAACATATTTATAAAGCCTATAAAAAGAAAAAAAGAACTTTAATCCTAACGAAACAAGGGAAACTTACAGTATTTTTTAATAAATTATTTGCAAATTGGATGGATAAAAAAGTTTATCAACATTTTGAAAATGAACCTAATAGCCCTTTAAAAAATAGAAATTAATAATTAATTTATTGTTATTTTGAAGCAAACGACAAAAAAAATAAATTTTTTTTAGTAAAAATTTGCAGATAAAACGAAAAAAACTTTAATTTTGCGATTTCAAAAAATGGAGTTAATGACGGAAAAAAATTTAGAGAATGAAGCAATTCAAGAGGATTTTTCTTGGGAAGATACTGATTATTCCCAAGAAGAAAAAGAAAGATTAGCAAAATTGTACACTAGTACAATTTCTACTGTTGCTGAGAAGCAAATTATGAAAGGTATTGTTGTTGCATTTGACGACAAAGAAGTAGTTGTAAATGTTGGTTTTAAATCAGATGGCGTTATCCCTAGGTCTGAATTTAGAGATATAGATGATTTACAAATTGGAATGGAAGTAGAAGTATTTTTACAAAAAGTTGAAGATTCTAATGGGCATCTTCAATTATCCAGAAGATTAGCTACTTCTATGAGAAGTTGGGATAAAATTCTTGAGGCGTTAGATCAAGATGTTGTGGTAGAAGGTGTTATAAAAAGAAGAACTAAAGGTGGTTTTGTGGTGGATTTAGATGGTATAGAAGCTTTCTTGCCTGGTTCTCAAATTGATGTTAAGCCTATTAAAGATTATGATTCTTTTGTAGGTCAAAGAATGGAATTTAAAGTGGTTAAAATTAACCATGTCCATAATAACGTTGTAATTTCTCACAAAGTTCTTATTGAAAAAGACCTTGAAGACCAAAAAGCTGAAATTATTAATAAACTTGAAAAAGGTCAAATTCTTGAAGGTACTGTTAAAAACATTACCAATTATGGGGTATTCATTGATTTAGGTGGTGTTGACGGTTTATTAAGGGTTACTGATATTTCATGGGGTAGAATCAATGATCCTAATGATGTTCTTTATGATGGTCAAAAAGTTACAGTTGTAGTGCTGGACTTCGACGATGAGAAAAAAAGAATCAGCTTAGGTATGAAACAGTTACTACCTCATCCTTGGGAAACTTATGTTGAACAATTAAATACTGGAGATAAAGTAACTGGTAAAGTTGTAACCATTGCAGATTATGGTATTTTTATAGAACTACAACCAGGAGTAGAAGGATTAATTCATGTAAGTGAGATTTCTTGGTCACAGCATTTAAAAAATCCTTACGAATTATTTAATATTGGAGATGAAGTCCAGGCTGTTGTTTTAAATATTGATAAAGATGAAAGAAAAATTGCTTTGGGTATCAAACAATTGACTCAAGACCCTTGGTTAAATGTAGCTCAAAAATATGCCGTAGGTTCTAAACATACTGCAACCGTTAGAAATATCACTGCATACGGTTTATTTGTTGAATTAGAAGAAGGTGTTGATGGATTGATTCATATTGCTGATTTAAGCTGGAATAAAATTAACCACCCTTCTGAATTTATCAAAAAAGATGAAAAATTAGAGGTTATCGTTCTTGAATTAGATTTAGAAAATAGAAAAATTCGTTTAGGTCATAAACAATTAACTGAAGATCCATGGGATACTTTTGAAACTATTTTCAAATTAGGTTCTATTCATAATGCTACTATTATTAAATTCGTTGATAAAAGTGCAATTCTAGAACTTGAATATGGTGTTGAGGGTTTCTGTCCTTCTAAACATCTTCAAGTAGAAGAAGGTAACAATGAATTAAGAGTTGGTGATACAGCTCCTTTCAAAGTAATTGAATTTAACAAAGAAAATAGAAAAATTATTCTTTCACATTCTGAAACTTGGCGTGAAGCTAAAGAAAAAGAATTGGAAAAAGAACGTGAAGAAGTTCAAAAAAATATCAAAAAACAAAAAGATAATACCAAAAAATCTACACTTGGTGAGTTAGATGTTTTAGCGAACTTAAAAACAAAAATGGAGAACGATCAAGAATAGTTTTAAATATTATTTTTACCAATAGCTGCCCTTTAAGGCAGCTTTTTTTTTAAAAATAAGTAAAAAAATAATTTTTTTATCTTTTTTTGATACGTAGGTATTTTTACTTAATTTTGTAATTGTATTTTCAACAAATAAAATAGCTATGCTATAACCTGCTAAACGCTTGAATATTCTGCCCTTTTTTAGGGCAGTTTTTATTTTGTAAAGTTTATTTTTACTTGTTATCTTTGTATTATGAATAGAAATTTTTTTTTCTGGATGTTTATTTTTGAGGTTTTAAGTTATCATTCTTTATTCTATCAATTTTATGAAAATAATGATAATGTTTACAAAGAAAATATTCGTTCTGTACAATGTTATAGAGGAAGCGATGAAAGAAATTTACCATACCTATATTTGAGAGAAAATAATCAAATTACTGTAGAATTTGATGAATTAAAAGCGTCCCCTCAAGCCTACTATTTTTCTATTCAACATTGTAATTATGATTGGGAGCCTTCTCGTTTGATGGTTTCAGATTATTGGGATGATTTATCTTACTTTCAGATTACAGAATTTCGTTCATCACAAAGCACATTAATACCTTATATTCATTATACTTTTCAAGTTCCCAATAAGTTTAAAGTGTCAGGGAATTACCTTATTAAAGTTTACAAAGATTTAGATGAAAATGATGTTATCATTACCCGTAGAGTCATGGTGGTTGAAGATCCTCTTAAAATTAAACTTGGTGATGGTCAAACTATTAGTGAAAATGTTGGAGACCGTTTTGCCATGCAATCTTTGTTTTTTAATTTATATCCTAATCAACAATTTCCATTACAAAATCCTCGTAGAGATATAAAAGTTCGTGTTATACAAAATGGTAAATGGGAAACTTCACGAGAATTAGAACCTTTATATATTTTAAATGATAGAATTGAATACAGTTTTTCTGCTCAAAACGATTTTGAAGGAGGAAATGAATTCAGAAGAGCGGATTTAAGGTCTTATCGATATCGTTCAGAAACCATTAATAGATACGAAATACAAGATAAAATGGTTATTGCTTATCAAGTTGAAGATAAACCCAGAAGTTCCAATGTATATTTAAAAGAATTTGATATGAACGGTGCATTTTTTATTATTAATCGGGAGTTTCCTATTTATGATGTAGAATCTGATTATATCAAAACAGTATTTACTTTGAAAGTAAACCAACCCTATAAACAAGATGTTTATGTTTTAGGTCGTTTTAATGATTGGAAGTTTCGAAAAGACTGTAAAATGAAATATGACCCTGCTTTTAAAGCTTATACAGCTGAAATTTGGTTAAAACAAGGTGTTTACGATTATTGCTACGCATTGAATAAAAAAGGGGAAATTGATGAACGTTCCATTGAAGGTTCATTTTTTGAAACTGAAAATAATTATATGATAATTGTTTATTATCGTGGTCCAGCGGATTGGACAGACCGAATCATTGGATTTAGGAAATTAGGAGTAAACGAATAAAATGAGCTATTTATTCATTGAATCCACCTTTTTATCTAGAGATTATTAAAGTTATCATTAAAATTTTACTTTCACATTTATGATTTCGTTTTTTCTTTTAATGGTTATGGTGGTTTCATCACCTGCACTGAACTTACTTAAACATTCCATATATCCATAAACTTCTTGGATTTCACAATCACCAATTTTGGTAATTATATCTCCATCTTGAATACCCGCAATTTGCCCGGGTCTTCCCTCCACCACAGACTCCACATGTAAACCATCTCCATAATCTTTGTAATCAGGCATGATTCCTAAGCTTACCTTATATTTTGCAACTTGCTTTTCCGTTTTGAGTTTTGTCTTATAAAACGGTATTTCTTTACGTTCTGATAATGATAGAGTTGTATTATAAACATATTGTGTAATTAACTTCATGCCATAAAAATTGATTTTATGAGCATCGTCAGAAGGTTTATGATAATCAGTATGTAAACCCGTAAAAAAGAATAAAACAGGAATATTTTTTTGATAAAAAGAAGTGTGGTCAGAAGGTCCGATACCAGAAGAATCAAAATTTACTTGAAAACCAGCCGGTTTCATTTGATTTAAAAGCTCTTCTAATTTTTCTGAAGTTCCTACTCCATGAACATTCAATTTATATAAACTATCTAATCTACCCACCATATCCATATTCAACATAAATATGGGCTTACCAACTAAATTTTGGTTTTGAATTAAGTAATCAGCAAAAAACTTAGAACCTTGCAAACCATCTTCTTCCCCTGAAAATGCAACAAATAAAAAGTTGACAGGTTCTTTTATGGAATTTTTAGAAAAAAGCCTTGCTAATTCTATTAATATAGATGTACCCGAAGCATTATCATCAGCACCATTATGGATAGCATTTTTTTCATTGGGTGCAGTTGAATGCCCTCTTTCGTTATACCCTAAATGGTCGTAGTGTGCACCAATAACAACGGTTTTATCACTTTGATTATTTAAAAACCCTACTACGTTTTTAGCTTGAACCTTAGGATCTGTTTCAGAAGCGGAATGATGAGGATTTTTGGTAAAACGGTATTCAAAATTTTGTATATAGGATTTGGAATTAGGGAAAGGTTTTAAACCGTAAGAACGAAACTGTTTTTCAATATATTTAGCAGCAGCTACTTCTCCTTTTGACCCCGCTAACCTTCCTTCTAACCTATCATCAGCTAAGTATTCAACATGCTTTTTTAGCCAATTTTGATTGGGAATTTCATTGGGAGAAAGTTCTACCCAATCGGCAATAAAAACATTGGTTTCTCTAGGTTTATTGGGGTTTCTATTGGAAGAAAAAGCTAATTTTTTACCATCAGGAGAAAACATAGGAAAAGCATTAAATTCACTTTGATAAGTAATTTGTTCTAAATTTTGTCCGTCTAAATCAATCATAAATAACTGAAAATCATATCCTTTTTTGGAATGATGATTAGACGAAAAAATAATTTTTTGATTAGATGGATGAAAAAAAGGAGCCCAATTGGCTTTGCCGAGATGGGTAATTTGTTTCATATTAGAACCATCAATATTACAAACAAAAATTTCCATTTCTGTGGGAGCTACTAGATTTTGAGCTAACAATTCTTTATATTCTTGAATGGCTTGAGGTGTCTTAGGTCTTGAGGCTCTAAATACAATTTTTTTACTATCAAAAGAGAAAAAAGCCCCGCCGTCATAACCAAGTTCATGGGTAATTTGTTTTACATTAGAGCCGTCAATATCCATGATGTATAAATCCAAATCACCATTTCTCATAGATGTAAAAAGAATTTTTTTACCATCAGGAGAAACCACTGCTTCTGCATCATAACCGGGAGTATTGGTTAGTTTTTTTACTATTTTTCCTTTTAAATCAGCTATGTAAATATCAAAATCAGGATAAATAGCCCAAACATATTTCCCTTTATAAGATTTTGGAGGTTCTGGACAATTTTCATTGGCTTCATGGGTAGAAGCATATAAAATATGTTTGCCATCAGGCATAAAATAAGAACAAGTTGTACGACCTTTTCCCGTTGAAATTAGTTGTAAATCTTTTGAACTTTTAGAAAGATTTTTTAAATCTAACATAAAAATTTGGTCACAAGGAGCATTTAACTCTTCATTGGTAACTTGTAAAGTTAATTTAGAACCATCGGGAGAAAAATATGCTTCTGCATTATCACCACCAAAAGTAAGTTGTTGAATATTCTTTAGGCGTCTTTCTTGAGCATAACTAAAAACAATAAGACTGAGGTATAATAAAACAAGGAGTTTTTTCATAATTGAGGCAAAATTACAGAAAAAAACTCAAAGGTTAATTTTCGATTTTTTATTTTGAGAATTAAATTTTTTTTGAACTAAATATTTATACCCAAAGTTTTTGCATTATATTTGCGAAAAAATACCAATAATAGCTATGGCATTCACGTTACCAAATTTACCGTATGCTTATGATGCTTTAGAGCCTCATATTGATGCAAAAACAATGGAAATTCATCACAGTAAGCACCATAATGCTTATGTTACAAACTTAAATGCAGTGATTGAAAAACATCCTGATTTACAAAATAAAACTTTAGAAGAATTAATTTCAAATATTCAAAGTTTACCAGATACTGCAAAAAATGCAGTAAGAAACAATGGTGGTGGGCACTGGAACCATGCCTTCTTTTGGGAAATTTTAACGGCTAATTCCTCAGGAAAACCCGTTGGTGAATTGGCTGAAGTTGTCCAAAAACGTTTTGGTTCTTTTGAAAAATTAAAAGAAGAATTTGCTACTGCTGCTACCACTCGTTTTGGTTCTGGTTGGGCTTGGTTAATTGTTAAAGATGGTGAACTTTTTATAACTTCTACTCCTAATCAAGATAATCCATTGATGGATATTGCTGATATAAAAGGTACTCCTATTTTAGGTTTAGATGTATGGGAACATGCTTATTATTTAAAATACCAAAATAGAAGACCTGATTATATTCTCGCTTTCTGGAATGTAGTTCATTGGGAAAAAGTAAATCAATTGTACTTAAATGCAAAGTAAGTTCTGAAAAAAGGCTGTCCTAAGTGGGGCAGCCTTTTTTGAAAATCGCTTAAATAAACAGAATAATATTTTTAAAAGAGCAATTAAAATTCTAACATCAACTCTAATCCTACTTCTATTAATTTTTCTACTTCTTTATCAGGTTGATCAGCAAATTGATTTAAAGAACGGTTAGCTAAAATGACTGATAAGGAACCTACCTGATGACCTAATGCTTTTCCAAGCATGTAAATTCCTGAAGTTTCCATTTCAAAATTGGTAATTTTTAGATCCTCGTATTGAAATTTTTGAAGTTCCAATGGCAAATTAGGATATTTTAAAGGAATATGTCCTAAATTTCTTCCTTGGGGTCCATAAAAACCACAAGCGGTGCAAGTGATACCTAAGGGAATGTTCTTTTTTTGAGCTAATTCTAAAAAGTTTGCATGAGCTTCAAAAGCCCAAACAAATTGAGCTTCAGCTTTGGGAAATTTTTTATGTAATTCTCTGTGAAATTCTAATGTTAATTTTGTTTCTTTTTCTGAACGTTGAAATTCATAAAACAAGTGTAATGCTCCTAAATCTAAAGCATAAGCACTAGCAATGATGGACCCTACTGGGAAATTGGGTTGTACTCCTCCGGTGGTACCTAAACGTAAAATTTTGAGTGATTTAGATTTTGATTTCCATTTTTTCTTTTTAAAATCTAAATTGGCTAAAACCTCTAATTCGTTCAATACAATATCTATATTGTCTGTACCAATACCAGTAGAAAGCACCGTAATTTTTTGATTTTTATAGGTTCCAGTAATGGTATGAAACTCACGATTTTCTTTTTCAAAATGAATTTTTTTGAATTTTTTTGAAATTTTTTTTACTCTTTCAGGGTCTCCGACTAAAATAATTTTTTCAGAAATATCCTGAGGTTTTAAACCTAAATGGTAAACAGATTGATCTTCATTGAGGATTAATTCACTTGCTTCTAACATACCTTCTTTTTTGCAAGTTTAGGAAAAAATTGTTTTAAAAAAAACTATTTAGTTGTTTTATTTACCCCATAAGATTTTAGATTTATGAATAGCAAAAATGGTAGCGGTGATGCGTGAGGGATGCGTAGGGTTTAGCACTGCCTTTTATCACTTTTGAAAAAAGTGATAAAAGGATTGCCGAAGCGAACAGCGAAGCCCGAAGCAGCCCGACCCGCAGCGTAGCAAGGGGCACGCCCAAAGGATTACTCTCCAATCAAAACAAATGCTCCCCAAAAATAGGGACTTGCAAACCGTTCTTGGCTTTTTATCTTTTGCTGAGCAACTAAAAAAGCTTTTCTTTTGCTCATTTTTTGATTGATCCAAGCATCATAAAAAACAATCATAAATTCTTGTGTTGCCTCATCATCTACAGACCATAAAGAAAGCATTAACGATTTAGCGCCTGCTAAAAAGAAAGCCCTTTGTAGACCGAATACGCCTTCCTCGTTTTTGGCATCTCCTAAACCTGTTTGGCATGCCGATAATACCACTAAATCTGTGTTTTGTAAATTGAGTTGAGAGGCTTCATAAGCAGTCAGGACGCCATCTTCTTGATTTTTGTAAATTTTATTTTTCAATAAATCATTTTCACAATTCGCTAAAAGAAGCCCTGCTCGCATTAATGGGTCTTCATAAAATATTTTTAATTTGTCTTCTTTAATATTATCATAAGTATTTAGATGCTCATCTTCAATAAAATAACCGTGAGTAGCTATGTGTAAAATATTAGGGCTTTGTAATTTTTTTACCATTTCTTCTGTTGCTTGTGCAGATTGGAATAACTGAGTTTGAATTTGTTGTTTTTGAAGTAATTGATGAATTTCATCGGTCTCTTTTTTGGTTCCTGGAAGTAGTGAAACACCTTGCTCAGAAAAATCTAACAATCTAAACATTATGTTTCTTTGTTCTGTGGGTAAAGGTAATTGTTCCTCAGGAAGATTATTAGGTAAATTATCTTTTCCTTTATAATCAGGGTATCCGAACAATGAGGCTGTTTTAGGAGTAGAGTTAGAGGGGTTGAGTATATGTTTTAAATTCAATAAATTGACAATTTCTATTTTATCTCCTAAAAATTGATTTTCCTCAGGAATAAAAAGTGTTGATAAAGGAATTTTGTGATATACACCATCACAAGTTAAATATACTTTTTTAAGTTCATAGTTTTTCAAAAGTTGGGACTGATTGATAATATTCTTCCATAAAATTGGGTAGGACTTTTTATCTACGTTTTTTCTATCCACAACTTGTCTAAAATAATATTGATAAACATGATTTTCTAAAGCGTTTCCATTTATTGATAAAATTTCAGGGTTTGTGCAATTCTGGGTTATAATAATAAATGAATAAGAAGTATCTATTTTAAGATTTTCATTGGTGAATAGTGTTCTTATAATTTCAATTGCAGCTTCATTTGGTTTTAGCTTTTGTTGAATTTGTTTGAAAGTAATTTTTTGTGGTTTAGAATACTGAATATTGAGTTTTTGTTGTAATTGTTTTTCCAATGAATTTACTTGATTATTTAAAGTAGAAAGGTCATAAAAACGTTTATCCTCTTCTTTCATCAAAACTACTTTTAAATATTGGTCTTTTGCTGAGAGCCATTGTTGATATAAGTTCTGGATTTCAGGGTCTTTGGAATTTAAAACTTTAGATTTAAAATTTTGGGTGTTTTCTGTTACTAACCCTCTTTGCATCATACGAAGTTCTAAAACTTCTGATGCAATATTAGGAATGGATTTTGCAAAATTTAGTGCAAAATTTAAGTAGGATTGAATGAGTTTTCTTTTTTCTTGCACAAAAGCTAATTTTTCTTTTTCTGATAGCAATGGAAACACATTTTGAATTTGCCAGAAAATTGAGGGTAACACTTCTTGATAGATTTTATGAGCCTGAGAAAAATTATTTTGTCTTGTATAAAGATAGGCTAAATTGGTTGAGAAAAGTAAATAATCTGAATGATTTTTGCCATACAATTTTTCAGCGTTATTTCTTAACTGGATAAGAAGGGGCTCCGCTTGGCTAAATTTCTTGATTTCTGCATAAATTACAGAAAGATTATTAACAATATTCCAATAAGTTGGATGAGTTTTACCTAAATTTTTTTCTGCAATAGGTAGTATTTTTTCATAAATTGTTTGTGCTTGTAAATAATTTTGTTCTATAAAATAGGTAAAAGCTAAATTGTTTAGATTGATTAAATATTGTGGGTGTTCAGAATAGAAATTTTTTTGTAAAACATCTTGGCTAATGTTGATATAAGTACGTGCTTGTTCCATTTTACCCATGTTTAAATAAGCAACGCCTATATTTGAAATTGCAATGGCGAAATAAATACTATTAGGCTCTAAAAAACTTTTTCCTAATTCAAAAGCGTTGTTTAGTATGTATGTTGCTTGTTCATGGTTACCTAATTTAGTGTAAAATTGGCTATAATTATTTAAAATAGTGATGTAATAAAAACTTTTCTTTCCTGTTAATTTTTCGGTTAATGCTAATGCTTCAGAAAAATACTTTTCTGATTTTGAAAAATCTTCTTGCGTAGAATAAAGAGTAGCAAAATTTGTTAGACAATTAATGTATTGTTTGGAAAGCTTCCCTAAATTTTTTTCAAAATAGTTTAATGATTTGGGGAATTGTTGTAACGCAAAGCTATAATCTCCAATATTGAACTTAAACGCTGCATAATTCATAATCCCTTCTTGATAATACAAACTATTTTGACCATGAACTTTTTCATATACTTTTAAACTCACTTGAAACAATGAGTCTGCTTTTTTGATATTATTATTTTTAGCCAATAATTCAGCCAAATTTAAACTGATAGTTCCGTAAATTGAATAATCTTGATTTTGAAAATCTTTTGCTAATTGTAATCCTTTTTTATAAGTTTCTTCAGCCAAATTTATATTTCCTTTGAATTCATAAGAAGATGCTAATTGATTATAAGTCAAAGCGATATTAACAATATCATTTTGAGTTTGATAGATTTTCATGGCTTGGTTTAAATAGTTTTCTGCTGAATTTAACTCTCCAAGATCCAATAATACATC
This sequence comes from uncultured Bacteroidia bacterium, assembly GCA_964493765.1. Lineage (GTDB taxonomy): Bacteria > Bacteroidota > Bacteroidia > J057 > CALLMJ01 > CALLMJ01. The sequence continues at coordinate 16,724 of CAZBPK010000196.1, forward strand.
TGCAAGATAACTACAAGCTAAAGCATAATCTTTGGATTGTGTTTTACCAAGGTTTTCTAAAATTTTTAGAGTTTCCTGAAGATATTTTTTCGCATCATAAAATTTTTGAAGTTGATGGCTTGCTTGCCCTAAATTTATTAATTGGTTGGCGTAGGTTAAATTATTTTTACCCAGTTTTTCTGCTGTTTGTTGAGAAATACTTAATAATTTATTTTCAGCTTCATAATATTTTCCTTGTTTAAATTGATTAATGGCTAAACCTTCTTGGCTTTTAAAGTATAATTTATCGGAATTGGGTACTAAACTTAGTACAGTTTGAAAATACTTTTCTGATGATTCATATTTCCCTAATTCTTTGAAGGAAGCGGCAATAGTAAAATGAATTTCAGGTATTTTTTCATGTTTACTATCTTTTAATAAACTTAAAGCTTCCTCACCTATTTTTATACTTTCTGAATAATTCCCAAGGAAATAATAATTTTTGCTTAAATTGTTGTAAGTATAGCCTGTTAAAGATTTATCTTTATCTAAATAAGGATTGGATTTTAATACCTGATAGGCTTCTAAAAGAGGCTTTTCTGCTTCTTGATAAAGATCAGCTTCTTGGTAACATTGTGCTAATATATTGACGATATAAAAATAATAAGCATTATTATTCCCAATTTGGTCTTCTACATCTTGTTTTGCGTTTTTAAGCGTTTGAATAGCTTTATCATATTTCCCTTCATTATATTCCTTTGCTCCTTGATTAAGCAAGCCAACATAAGATTGAGAAAAAATGCTTAAAGGTAATAAGCAACAAATAACGACTAACTGTATGATTTTCATAAATTACTTACAATTTTGAATTTTCTGAATAGTTCCTTTATAATTATTTGATGATTGCAGATTTAAACTCTCAAAAAGTTTTTTCGCTTCATTCAAAAATGGCATAGCCCTATTACAATTTTTGAGTTCATAATAACAACATGCAATATTATACACTAAAATTGCATAATCTTGACTATTCTTACCCGTTAATTTTTCTTGTAAAGGCATAACTTCTTCCATCATTTTAGCCGCTTTTTCAAAATCTTGTTTATAGTAATAACTAAATGCCGCATCATTTAATACTGCAATGTACTCTTTGGAATTTTTTCCTTTAGTTTTTTCATAATATTTTTTGAGTTCTTCTATTAAGAAGTCGTATTGTGCAATGTTATTGGTAAGTAGAGCGAGGTCTGCGGATTGCTCTAAAACTAAACCATATTGCTTAGATTCTTTTCCATAATGTTTTTCAACAATGGATAAGGCTTCTGTAAAATACTTATTCGCTTTACCGTACATTTTTATTTGTTTAGAACATAGGGCAGTGTTTACCAAAAGGGAATAATAATCGGTTGTTCCGAGTATTTCTATATTTAGTAAAGGCTTAACTTCGTCGTATAATTTTAAGGCTTCTTCATATTTTTTTTGTTCAAATAGTTGGTCGGCTTGTATAAGTTTATCGATAGCATTGAGAACTTCTTGGGGAAGTAATTTTCCATTACGGTCATATTGTTTGAGGTTTTTTATGTTTCCTTTATCATCAAAATCGATTTCACGCATTTTATTTCCATTATCATGGTACCATACACAAAAACCTTTTAATTGATATACTACTTGTTCTTTTTCTTGAGCCACTTCGCCTTCAAAATGCATTTTTCCGTTACTTACGAAGTAATATTGGGTTTTTCCAATGGGCTTATCATCTTTATATTCTGCTATTCTGTAATAAAAGGCATCTTTAGGGGATTCCACATTTTGATAGCCAGCATCATATAGTAAGGTCCATTTACCTTGTTTGCGATTTTGTGCATCTTTTTGATTGGGGTTTTGGGGAATATGTTGCCCCCATAGAAATGAATAAAAAAGTATGGTAACGATTAAAAAGATTAAATTTTTCATAAAACAAAGTTAGCAGGATTATCATTATCAAACGATACCCAAAATAATGTTTTTCTTACTTTTTCGATTTTATTCATAAGGGCGTGCCCCTTGCTATGCTGCGGGTCGGGGTGCTACGGGCTTCGCTGTTCGCTTCGGCAATCCTTTAGACACTTTTTTCAAAAGTGTCTAAAGGCAGTGCCACTTCGTGCCCTTCGCATCCCTCACGCTTATTCAACAACAAAAAATGTTATCTATTTGTTGAATGAAAAAGCATCAGAAAAAAGAATTGCAACCCAAAAAACAATTTTTATTTAATCAACACTCCAATACTGATTCCAGAAGTCAAAGAAAGTGGGAAATTTTTACCTCCAACAAAATGACTATGATAAAAATTAGGCAAATCCTCATACAAATTATTATAAATAGAGTTAGATTTTGTATTGGCAAATCCGTAACCAGCACCCACAAACATATCTAATAAAACAACATCAGCAATTAACCATTGTTTACCAAGAGTTAAATTAATAGCTCCACTGAAATGAGTTCTATTTACTACATATTGAGTAGAAACCAAAGTAAGAGGATCAAAAATATAATCTAACTGTTTATCTGAAAAGTAGGAGAAAGATATTTGAGGTCTAAAGTAGGTTCCAGCTAAGGGGTGTACTAATCGTGTTCCTTTAGTATAAGTTAGTTGTTTGAACATCATTTTATTACCTATGGTTAAATAAGCACCTTTTTTTTCATCTTTAAAATCATCATAACGATTCGGTTTTACACCAATTCCAATTATTCCTGCTTTTGCCTCAAGTATTATACCAGACTGGATCCATCTTTGGTAACCAAATCCTAAATGCCTAACTAAAGGGGAAAAAGGATCAATCATAATAGCATTTTTTTTATGAGCATTGGGAGAAGCCGATACTTCTAATACATCCTTTTCAAATTGAATATTTTCACCATTTTCTAATTGTATGCTGGATACATCGCGTCTATAGATTACATATATTGGACCCTCTAAATCGTTGAAATTTTTATATTTAATTTCATCTGGACCAATTTCAATGATTTTTACTTCTAATTTAGCTTTATTGGTTTTCTGCAAAATATCTTGAGCAGATAAATTGAAACTCAAACCCATAACAAAAATCCACAAGAATAACTTTTTCATAAGACAGTGATTTTATGTTGTAAAATTATAAATTTATTTGAAACTTATAACAAATTTTTTGCCAAAAAAGAAAAAAAACCTAAATTTGCAGTATGAGTGATTGGTCTGAATATTGGAGAAACCGTAAATTAATAGAAGACATTGCATTACAAAAAAAAATTAATCGTAAAATGTCATTGCAAGATTGGGAAGTTTTTCTCAATTCTCTTAATCATTATGCGTATTTAGCCAGAAGAATTAAAAATTGGTATAGTTTTTTAATGTGGCTTTTAATCGCATTTGTATTTTTTAGTGCGGTTTTGATGAGTTGGATCATTCTTATTCCTTCAGCTCTTTTACTAATATTTGTAATTATTCAAAGAAAAAAAATACATACTTTCTCTAACAGTAAAAACATTCAAACATTTGTTATTCCTTTTATTTATTATTTAAAAAATGATGTTTGGGAAGAATCTATTTTGCATTTAGAAATTGATTTGAATCCGGGTTTTACTATTGGTAAATATAATGCACAAAATAATACTTATACTTTTCAATGGCTGAAAGGAAAAACACGATTGATGGATGGTAGTGAAATTCAATTTATAATTACTGATTTAAGAAAAAGATTTACTGTAACCAACCGTTCTTTATCAGGAAAATACAAAACTAAAACCAAATATAAAATTGTAACTAAATACAAAATATTTTTATCATGGGATAAAAGGCGTTATCCTAAAGAAATTGGTGAGGCGCCTCCTAAATTCAAATTAAAATCTAAACAAAAGGGTAAGGAAATGAATACCGTTTTTGATCCTGTTGCTTATTCCGCTGCATTCAAAGATGCATATAAGGTTTTATCCAAAAAAGTAGCTTAAAATTATGGGAAGATGCTGTAAAAAAAGAGGAATCTGGGTAACCAAACAGTGCGAAAATGCAGCTTTTACTTTTTGCACTAATTGTAAACAACCCGCTTGCACAGAACATTTATCTGTCAATAGTAGAAGAGAATTTGTTTGTATAGATTGTTTATCAACTTCTCTTCCTAGTTATGTTATTGAGGATTTCAAAGAAGGAGATGTAGAAAATTTTGTATATTACATGGCGAGTTTGTCAAATCGTTTTAAAAATTTACAATACCAAGGGGAAGGAATTGGTTTTAATATTATTCCAATAGAAAAACTCTATAATTTTAATAAATACGATGCATTAGGATTTCGCCAAGAGTATGTTCAATATTATGATGATAACGATACCTCCGCAAATTTATATGATAGCTAAAAATTCTTTGCGATTTTAGGCTGTAATTCAAATTCTTGTGAAGTTATTAAACCTTTCTTTGATATTCAGATATGGAATTGAAAATTTTCCAGTTTATCTAAAACTACTATTTTAATTACGGTGCAATTTTTGCAAACTTAAAAAGAATTTTATAAATGGAATAGATTAGGTTATTAAGTAATTGAAAACCAATATTTTTCTTGAACTCAAAAAAGAAGTGAATGTAAATTCAAGTATTCATTTGGGCGTGTCCCTTGCTATTCTGCGGGTCGGGCTACTTCGGGCTTCGCTGTTCGCTTCGGCAATCCTTTTTCCACTTTTTTCAAAAGTGTAAAAAGGCAGTGCTAAACCCTTCGTATCCCTCACGCTTAAACAGAATTTCATAATTCTTTTTTACAACTTCAAAAATCCGTATTCATAAACCTTCGGTTCAATTTTTGCTCCTAATACTCGTATTTTTAAACGTAAAGCATCCATCAATTCATTATATTGTTTATCTGAACTTTTGTTATTCATATTTCCCTTTTCATTCCTTCCTTGAAAATACTCTTTAATATCGTAAAATGAAGCATTGACAGGAACCTTTGGCTTACTTTGATAATATCTCCATAATTTACGACCTATATCTAAAATGGATTGTGCTTCCTGAGAAAATTTTAAAGGCATTTCATAATGCTTTTTGGGTTCGTTGACACTAAAAATATCTAATGGATTATCATTAGGGTTTATTTTACCTTTGATAAACTGATTCATAAAGTTGCTATCAAATCGTTCTCTTGCATTAACTTCCTGCTCTGAAAACGGTATCCAATGATTAATTCCTACCTTTGAACTAATATGATTTTGATGATGAAACAAAGTATAAACCAAGCAATCATTTTGAAATTCTGCATCTGTTTTCCAACCATCATTGGGGTATAAAAATTGGTCACGGTCATTGAGCCAAGTGGCTTTAATGCAGTGGCGAACAGCAAAGTAAATAGTTGTAATGAGTAAATTGTTCTTGTTAATTAGAAAATACTTTCCGTGTCTTTTTCCTTTGAGATTTTGAACAGCAACAAAGTTATTATTTTGAAAATCTGGTGCATCAGCGACTAATACACCGATAAAACCATTTTCATTAGCTTTATACTGATTTAAGAAATCGTTAATTCTACCTTTTTCGTTGTCATAAGAATAAAAAGTTTTATTCAAAATCAATTTTCCTTCTGTATCAAAAACATCTGCTTTAAAACTTTCAAATTGCTCTTTTGTTTTCGTATCCCAAATGAAAAAACCAATAGGAAAACCGCCTTTTACGTTATCAAAGGTATGGGCAGGAACAACAAACATTTTTTTTAGAGAAGCTAAAAAATGGGCTCTAAAAGTTTGAGAATTGGTAGCACAAAGAACTTTTAATGTGGAAAATTGAGCAATTAAGCAATTAGATAGTTCAAAATATATCCTTGCAAGAAATTGAGCAAACAATTCCGCACCTACTTTTTTTAACTTTGAATAATACTTTGTATAAGTTTTAGTATCCTTGATACCGCTTCTTGAAATACTTATTAGCCCGTTACTCTCAGCGTAAGGCGGATTAATATAAATGACCAATTTTTTTCTTTTTTCTGGGTGGCTAATGATTTTGTAAAGGCTATCAGGAATTTTACCGCCCTTTGAAACCGGTATGAAATCATCATTCAAAAAATCAAATTGGAATACATGGTCAGGAACTAAATTCGCACCGTTTTGAATACGGTCATGAATAACATCAACGTCTTGTTTATCTAATGTAGAAGCATAAATATTGTATTTATTCGTTAATCCATTTAATAAATTACCCGTTCCTGCTGCACAATCCCAAATGCAGTATTCATCTTGCCAATTTTCACCCAAATAGTCTTTTAAATATTTTTGTGAAAGCTCTACCCATATCTGAGGAGTAAAGAAACTTCCTTTTCTTTCCCTTATATCTTGTGGAACTAATAAATCCCTTCTTTCTATAATATAATCCCAATAATCTTCCCTTGGTGGACGTTCATATTTATTCCAAAATTGGGTATGAGCTACTTGATTATCCGTAAAGTCGGTTTTCAAACTGCTAAACATACCCATAGAATTGATTTTTCTATCCACTAAATAATGGTCTTTTTTGAGTATAACAAACAATTTTTCTTTGAGTGTATAATTTTCGGATGAAAGTAAATCAGCAAGATAAAAATCACCATCAATAATACCATTCTTTTTGGCAATATCCCAATTGACAGCAATAGTCGGTTTCACGGTTTTTAACCATTTATTGTAAATGATGATAAAGTTGTTTTTGTCAATGTGAGTTTTAGATACACCCAATTTACAGGCTGTCAGATTGGTTTTGATGAACTTTCTGAGTTCAAGATCATCATGAATAAAGAAGTATAACAAAGCTTTGCTTTCAATCACTGATTTAACTTTATCATGAATCAATTGAAATTCTTTGGTATCATGATTAGAGGGAGTTACATTCCAGTTAAAATCGTTGAGGTAAAAAATTTCTTGAACGTCATTATAAGGAATAAAAGCTATTTTTTCAGCATCAAAAGCACCTAAATAGGAAGGTGGTAAGAATTTATCAAAGGTTCTGGCTTTGCCAATAGTAAGAATAAGTTGTACAAGGGATTTGAAAATATCGGAAGAACCTTTTTTAGCTTCAGCCCAAAGCAAAGAATCGGTTTCAAAAATATCTTTATGGGATTGATGAAAAGCAACGCAAAAATCTACATTACCAATAATTTGGGTACAATCATAAATCCAGAAATAATCTTGAGCAACTTTATTTTTGAGTTCTTCTTCTTTGACGTTGGAATATTTCATTTCACAAATATAATGATTAAATCAATAACAACTTTAACTTGAGGGTAAGCGTGAGGGAAACGAAGGGCAGGAAGTGGCACTGCCTTTTAACGCTTTTGGAAAAAGTGGAAAAAGGATAAAAAGCTGCCTTATTAAAAGGCAGCTTCACTATTAATGAATAGATAATTAATTAAATTTTGATACCCAAAACTTTAGCTAAAGTAGAACCAATTTCAGCGGGAGATTCAACAACTGTAATACCACAAGCTTGCATTACAGCCATTTTATCTTTAGCGGCACCTTTACCACCGGCAATAATAGCACCTGCATGTCCCATTCTTCTACCAGGAGGAGCAGTTTGCCCCGCAATAAAACCTACTAGAGGCTTTTTGAAATGATCTTTAGCCCATTCAGCAGCAATTTCTTCATTATTTCCGCCAATTTCTCCAATCATGATTACTGCATCTGTGTTGGGGTCTTCATTAAAAATTTTTAAAATATCTAAGTGAGTAGAACCGATGATAGGGTCTCCACCTATTCCCACACAAGTAGATTGACCTAAACCAATTTTGGTTATTTGGTCAACAGTTTCATAAGTTAAGGTACCAGAACGACTTACTACACCAATTCTACCGGGATTGTGAATAAAACCGGGCATAATACCTACTTTACATTCACCGGGAGTAATCACACCAGGACAGTTAGGACCAATTAATCTAACGCCTCTGTCTGAGATGTATTTTTTGGCATAAATCATATCTTGAACGGGGATACCCTCAGTGATACAAATGACTAATTCAATACCAGCATCAGCAGCTTCCATAATAGCTTCAGCGGCAAATGCTGGAGGTACAAAAATGATGGATACATTGGCACCTGTTGCTTTTACAGCAGCATCAACCGTATTAAATACAGGTTTATTCAAATGGGTTTGTCCACCTTTTCCGGGTGTAACACCACCTACTAAATTCGTTCCGTACTCAATCATTTGAGTTGCATGCAAGGTTCCTTCACTACCCGTAAAGCCTTGAACAATTACTTTGGAATTTTTGTTAACTAAAATACTCATGTTAATTATATTTACTCATTGAAATTATCTACTAAAATTTTTAAGCCTTCTTTAAACATCACCAAAGGACGATAGTTTAAGTCTTCTTCAGCTTTTTGAATATCCGCTAAAGAATGTTTAACATCACCACTTCTTTCAGGTCCATAAATAGGTTGAACATTGGTTCCCAAAATGCCATTCAGCATTTCTACTAATTGGTTTAAACTAAAAGATTCTCCGCAGGCAATATTAAAAATCTTTCCCGCTGCGTTGGGTGCTGTGCATGCTATAATATTGGCTTCTACATTGTTTTTTACAAAAGTAAAGTCTCTACTTTGATTTCCATCGCCATTGATAGTAGGAGATTGCCCATTTTTTATCATTTTTAAAAATTTGGGAATGACCGCTGCATACTGAGAATTTGGGTCTTGCCTTAATCCAAAAACATTAAAATATCTTAAAGAAACGGTTTCTAATCCATAAATTTGATAAAAAACTTTACAATAATATTCGCCTGTTAATTTGGAAACTGCATAAGGAGATTTAGGATTAGGAATAAAATCTTCAGACTTAGGTGATTTGGGATTGTCTCCATAAACAGAAGAAGAAGAAGCATAAACCACACGTTTTACATTACATTCTTTTGCAGCATGCAGAATATTCAAAGTACCATTTACATTTACATCATTTGAAGTGATAGGGTCAAAAATTGATCGTGGCACGGAAGGTAAAGCAGCTTGATGCAAAACATAATCAATACCTTGACACGCCTTTTGAACTACATGATAACTTCTTATATCTCCTTCAATTAAATCAATATCATTTTTAAATGGGTCAAGGTTGGAGCGTCTTCCAGTAGAAAAATTGTCTAAAACGCGAACAAAATCACCTCTTTTTAAGAGCTCTTCTACAATATTGGAACCAATAAAACCCGCTCCACCAGTTATTAAGTATCTTGTCATAAATTGTCATCGCAAATTTAAAGGTTTTTCATAATCAATTACTGAAAATCTTATTTAACCTTTATAATTTTTTCTAAAATGATACCGTTTCAATTCTCTATCCACAATTTTTTGGGTTAAGTATTGAACTGTTTCTGCAATAGTTTCCAATTGTGAAGCATAAATAAATTGTTCTTCTGGTACATCTAATCGATAAAGAATTTGTAGCAACTTTTCAGGTTGATTTTGGTATAAATCCATCACTCTATTTTTTAAAGTTTGAATAAATAAACTCCATTGAGAAGGATTTTCTTCTAATTCCCATTTTTGAGATACTAATTCATAAAAATCAGGGTTTACAGGTTCATTCATAAAACAAATTTAAGATTTTTTCTGGATTTGATTTTTTAAATTTTCAATTTCGTCCATTAACTTTTGGATATGCTGTAGATATTCAAGGTGTTGGTAGTCTATTTTTTGATTTAATTGTTTCATCATGAGTTCTTCTTCTTTTTGTTGAGAGGCACTAATTTTCTCTTGAACTTGCGATGTTAAAACCGCAACAAAAACATTAAAACTTACAATCACTGTTAAAATTATAAAGCTAATAAAATATCCTCTTATAAACCAACTATTGTTATTATGTTCGCTGGCTTGATGCAAAATATCAACCCATCCCTCTAATGTCATACATTGAAATAAAGTCAAAAAGGAGTTTTCTAAATTTGAAAAATCTGCATTATTATATTTTTGATGACCAAATAGAAAAACTCCTATAATAGCATAAATATACATTAAAACACCTAATAACAAAGCAAATGAAAACACGGTAGGTATGATACTAATAATTTTCATTTCAACTTCCTTTAATTCTTTGCTAACTTCTAATAATCTTAAAATCCTAAAAACTCGGAACAATCTACTAACCATCAAAAATTCAGGATGTTCAAAAAACGATTCTAAAAGGCTTACACTACTGATTAGTACAATGATTAAATCAAACCAATTCCAAATACCTTCTTCTATAAATTTTATTTCACGAGAATTTTCAGTTTTATCTACATAAAAAAACTTAAAAAACTGTATTTTTGAGGGATAGCTAAAAAAGCGTATGATAATTTCTATCAAAAAATAAATTGCAAAAATATGGTCTAATACCACGAAAAAGGCTATTTTTTCCCTGTAATAAGTTTCTATGCCTAAAAGGATTGAGCATAAAATTATCATTATGGAAGTAAGGACATTGAGCTTCTTATTTTTTAAAACTTGTTGTTCTTCATGAATTGAAATATCGTTCATAATTATCAAAGTTAATTGATTTCACAAAAAGTTATCAAATGCAATAATAACAAAAGTAACAATGTAAATTAATTAACCCGAAATAAAAATTCCTGTAAGAACTTTTGTAAGGGAAGTAAAAAATAATCTATTTTTGCCAGCAACAAAGGAGAAATTAAAAAGATTAATATGAAGCGAAAACTCGTTGATACGGACTTGATTTTTAAGAGTAAATGGGCAAAATATAGTTTTGTGCCAGTAAAACCCTTCGTAGAATTTGCTTTAGGAATTAATAAAATTAATAAACATTATAGTTTATGTGAAGGTATTGTACCAGAAAATATTTTTGCTGAAAAAGTTTTAGAACAAATGGGTGTTAGTTTTCACATTAATCCCAAAGAAATAGAAAACTTAAAAAAAATTGAAGGTCCATTAGTCATTGTGAGTAATCATCCATTTGGGGGTTTAGACGCATTATTTATGGTAATTTTTTTATCACAAATTCGTGAAGATTATCGTATTATGGCTAATTATTTATTAAAAAGTGTTCCTGAAGTAACTCATAAATTAATTGGAGTAGATCCTTTTGAGAATGAAGATTCCACACAAAATAACTTAGCTCCACTGAAAGAAGCTATGATTTGGTTAAAAAATGGTGGATTATTAGGAGTATTTCCTTCTGGAGAAGTTGCTTCTTTTAAATGGAAACAAAGAAAAGTAGCTGAAAAACCTTGGTCATCTACAATTGCTAAATTAATTTTAAAAACAAAGCCGACAGTTGTTCCTCTTTATTTTCATGGGAAAAATAGTTGGGTTTTTCAATTAGCTGCCTCCATACATCCTAAGTTACAAACTGCTATGTTAATTAATACCCTTGTAAGACCTGCCGTAAAAAAAATTCATTATCAAATTGGTAAACCTATTTCTCCTGATAAAATTGCTGAATATAAAGACCCCGAAACTTTAATACAATATTTATACGGTAAAACTTACTTACTTTCTGGAAGATATAAATTTCAAAAGTTTAGTTTTAATGTAATCAAATCTTTTTTGCCCAAATCCTCTGAAAATCAAGAGCCTGTATTACAAGATGTTGAAGATTTTGTCATTATAAAAGATGTTGAAAATATTCAGCATACCAAACTATTGACTTACCAAAATTTTGAAGTGTATTGTTTTGAATTTAAAGAAGCTCCTATGCTTATGCGAGAAATTGGAAGGCAACGTGAAATAACTTTTCGTGATGTAGGAGAAGGAAGTGGCAAATCCATTGATTTAGATATTTATGATGAACATTACCTTCATTTATGTATTTGGGACAAAGAAAAGCAAAAATTGGTGGGTGCTTACAGGATTGGTCAAGCAGATAAAATATTAAATGAAAAAGGAATTGCAGGTCTATATACCTATTCTTTGTTTAAAATGAAAAAGTATTTATTTAAAGAAATCAATCCAGCATTAGAAATGGGGCGGTCATTTATTGTAAAAGAATATCAAAAAACTTTTGCACCTTTGATGTTACTTTGGATGGGTATTGGGCATTATGTAGCCCAAAATCCTCAATACAAAAATTTATTTGGTCCTGTTTCCATTTCTAATGATTTTCATGCGGTTTCTAAAGACTTGATGGTTTACTTTTTAAAAGAAAATAACAGCTTAAAAGACCTAGAAGGTTTCGTAAAACCTAGAAAAAAATTCAAATACCTTAAAGGAGACCATCTGTATCATTCTTTTTCCATTAAAGATATTAAAGATGTTCAAGATTTAATGAACGATATTGAGCATTCGGGAGCAAAAGTTCCTGTTTTATTAAAACAATACTTAAATCTTGGTGGTAAAATTATTGCTTTTAATGTTGATCCAGATTTTAACGACGTTTTAGATGGCTTAATTTTGGTAGATTTAACACAAACTAAACCCGATATTTTAATCAAATACATGGGATATGAAGGTTATAAAAATTTTATGAATTTTCACAACAAAGTCATTCCAACCGATGTTATCAATAAATATAGTAATAAATCTTCATGAAGAATTTGAGAAAAAGGTGAATTCAAGTCACAAATGCAACTTTTTGATGGTGCAAATATAAATAAAATTTTAATCTTGGAAAAATAAATAGATGTATGAGTAAATATTTATAGAAAACTCTACTCAAACAAGCAGTTTTTAGAAAAATTGTA